>JAHFTU010000006.1:21286-23446 GCA_023269295.1 Candidatus Woesearchaeota archaeon
GAAACAACAATCGGCGAGATAATGCTGAAGTACCCGCAGCTTGCTGACTCAATGGCAGGCTTTGGAATGAAGATGACCGGCTGCGGCACGCCGTACACTGACAGCATCAAAACAGCGGCAACTACTGTGATGGATGATGAGGAGTTTAACGGGATGCTGAAAGAACTTAACCTTGCTGCTGCCAAACTGGACGCTGAAAAGCCAAAGGATAGGCCGGCAACCTTTGAAGTTACCGAAGCTGCTGTTGAGAAAGTAAAGGAACTCATGAAAAAGCAGGGCGTTTCAGGATTTAACCTCAGGGTTGAGGTCAAGCCAGGAGGCTGTGCGGGCTACAGTTACGAGTTTGCACTTGACGACGAGCAAAAAAGCGACGACATAGTGGTAGAAAAAAACAGCCTCAAGGTAACGGTTGACCCCACAAGCGCAGAAGCCCTCAAAGGAGCAGTAATTGACTACGTTGAAACACTCAACAGGTCAGGATTCAAGGTAGACAACCCCAATGCACATGCGGTGTGCAGCTGTGGAAGCTCGTTTGGGTAAGTTTTTTATTGATCATAGCAACAAACCTTTACTCTGATGGCCAAACTGAGGGCAAAAGAAGAGTATGTTGATAAATCAACAGCATTGCGCCAGTTGCTGCACTTAGGAGCCGAAGAATACGTCCTTAAAATGGTTGAAACAGGGCGCATGTCTGTTGGAAGAGCGGCAGAACTGCTAAATTTAACCATATACGAAATTTACGAACTTGCTGAGAAGCATAATATGACCCTAGGTGCAACCTTAGACCAGTTCAATAAAGGCATGGAAACAGTCAAAAAGCTTCTCAAATGACACGCCTTCTATTCGGCACCGCTGGCATCCCACTCGCTGCCAAGGGAACAGACACTGCTTCCGGGATAAAAGCTGTGAAAGGGCTTGGGCTTGATGCGATGGAGCTTGAGTTCGTGCAGTCAGTGAACATCAGCAGGGAGAACGCCCCGAAAATCAAGGCAGTTGCTGAGAAAGAAGGCGTTGCGCTGACGTGCCACGCACCGTATTACATTAACCTGAATGCCATTGAGCCAGCTAAACTGGAGGCAAGCAAAAAACGGCTGGTTAAGGCTGCTGAAGTGGCCTGGCTGTGCGGCGGGCAGAGCGTGGCATTCCACCCAGGATATTACCTCGGCATTGAAAAGGAAAAAGTGTATGAAACTGTGAAGAGGGAATTGAAAGCTGTTGTTGCCGAGCTGAAGAACATTGGCTGCGGCATCTGGGTAAGGCCGGAGACAACAGGCAAAAGGTCGCAGTTCGGGGACTTGAAGGAGATAATGCGGCTGTGCAATGATGTTGAGCAGGTAATGCCATGCATTGACTACGCGCACATGCACGCGCGGGAGAGCAACAACAACAGCCGCAAGGAATTTAATGAAATACTCTCTGCTGTTGAGAGAGAACTTGGGAAAGAGGCTCTCAGGAACATGCACATACAATTCGCAGGGGTCAACTACAGCGACAAGGGAGAGCTAAACCACCTTGTGCTTAAGGAATCTGACCTGAACTATGAGGAGATGGTTGCGAGCTGGAAAGAGTTCAAAATAGCAGGGGTTGCGATAAGTGAAAGCCCAAACATTGAGGGCGATGCGCTGCTGCTGAAGAGGCTGTACGAAAATGCTTAACGAAGGAGACACCGCACCGGACTTTGAACTGAAAGACACAGAAGGCAACACAGTAAAACTGTCGGACTTCAGGGGCAAGAAGGTTGTGCTTTATTTCTACCCGCGGGATGACACGCCCGGCTGTACCATAGAAGCGTGCAGCTTCAGGGACGACCTTGGGAAGTTCAAGGCAAAGAACACTGTGATTCTTGGATTCAGCCTTGATGACAGCAACAGCCACAGGAAATTTGCTGAGAAATACAAGCTGCCATTCACGCTGCTGTGCGGGACAAAAGAGGTTGCGGAGAAGTACGGCGCCTATGGAGACAAGGGAATATTCGGCTTTGGCATCAAGCGGACTACAGTCATCATTGATGAAAAGGGCAAAGTGGCAAAGGTGTTTGAGAAAGTGAAGCCGCAGGGGCACAGCGAGGAAGTGCTTTCCAGCATTTAGGCCCTAAAACCACGGTCCTTTCCCAATTATAAGTGCATCCATTACCAAGTGAGTCAGGATTCCTAGCAAAAG
>JAHFTU010000069.1 GCA_023269295.1 Candidatus Woesearchaeota archaeon
GGTTAATTTTTCTATCCAAACGTTCACTCTTTTTCATGGCGGAGTCTACATCTCCGCCCTGCTCTCCCCTCAGGGCAAGCCCTCTGGGGAGACAGTTAATTTAAGACTTTCTACAGAGCCTATGGGATTTGCACCCATCTAAAAGTATTTAAGCAAGCTTGTTCTACCATTGAATCATGGGTTCAACTGCGACAATGAGTGGTGATTGCCTTTGGGCAATCTCGGTCAGTTTCTAAGGTAGTTGCAGCCATACACAGTTGTGGAAAAGGAATTTCCCAAAAGGAAATTATTGCAGCCACAGGGCTGTCTGAAAGGGCTGTGAAGTATGCTCTGAAGGAGCTTGTTAGCAGAAGGCTGGCACGTTTCAGCATACTTCTGAGTGATACAAGAAAGAAACTTTATTATGCTGAGGTCAGAAAATGACTGATGAGGCCTATTTGCGGGTATTTGAAATTCTAAGTTCCAAGCTTCTCAGACCGACCACAGTAATTGCGTGCGGTTTTATGCTTGTGAGCCTGATATTCTTCAGACCATTAATGATGTCGTTAATTCTAATAGCATTAGGTGCTATTTCCATCATTTACAAGCGCTACGTAAGCATAGGGATTGACCTGGAACTTTGCAGCTTATGCGCGATTGCTATTGGTTCTCGCTATGGAGTTACCGCAGGGGCAGTTTCTGGGGGGTTTTCTATACTTTTGGCTTTGCTACTTAACGGGCACTTTATGGAGAACCCATTCTTTGCTGCCATAAAGATGGTCACATATGCAGGGCTTGGTGCATTGGCTGCCATATTTGCCACTAGCAATCTGACGTTTATGGCCGGGGTTTATACTTTTGTTGCTGATGCTATTTTCGTTGCAATTGCTATGCAAAGTGGAGGGAATGCCGGAAAATTAATTGTTTTCTTGGTTACGCACCCCTTAATTGTCATTTACCAATTGAAGTTATTGCTGCCCCTGGCAAGGGCGTTACTGTAAAAGAGGTTGAAATGTTACTAGCACAAGCCGATTTGGAGTCCAGGATAAAAGAAACACGCACAACAGTAGCCAAGGCTTTAGAAAATAAAGTGAATGGGAACGAGCATCAGATAGTCAGCCATACCACCGCCGCTGTTGCAGCAATTTTGCGCCAATCAGATGATCTAGGCTTAGAAAGCATGCCTGATCACGTAGCTATTGCGAGAACTATTGCACAGAGTCTTGCATCAGGGGATAAACTGAGAGTATTTGCCCCTTCCTGCCCGGACTACAAGCATAACGGCAGCACGTACACTTTTGGCGAGCTAGGGAGCGGGGTAAGCCTTCTTGGGATGTACCAGATTGAATTTGCAGGGAAATTTCTGACTATGCTTGATATTTATGGCATACCATATGATTATACAGTCTTAACAGCCGATATTGAGGTGGAAGATGAAGCAATGCTTGCAAAGAACAGCGTAACAAAGGCTGAAGCAATTGAAAGAGTAAAGGGAACCATAAAAGAAACTGCTGAATATGTTTGTGGATTGCTAACGCCTCAAAACGGAAGCACGATAAGATCAACTGGGTTTTTGGAAGAATTTGAAGGGTTTTTAGACCTGCAAAAAAAACATGAAACGCTAATCCAGCAACTGCAAAACTCCTCGGCTCCCTTCAGGAAGAGCTTAGGACACCTTCACGAAGGCAGGCTTAACTTATATGCCCGGCTTTTTCCTGAAGCCACTCAAGCTGAACTGCTTGAATTAATGCCACGCACCATAAGAACAATGGCACAGTATGCCACATTAGGCCACTTGGCACGAGAGAGAGACGCTGTCATAACTTCTCACAGAACATTAAACATTCCTGCTTATAACGACCAGAAATTGTTTTCGGGAAAACTAGAAGATTACAGGAGAGTGCCTGTTCTGAACTTTGACAGGAGGATCTACTAAAGATGGCGCTTATTTTCATTAAGGTCGCACCTTATGGGTACAATACTCGGGAGAAAGGGCTACGCTATTACGCTGGTTTAGCTGCACAGCGCATATCCCCGCCATTGCTTCCAAATTCACAAGATTACATCTTAAAACACGTCAAGAAGGGTGATTTAAAGGATGTAAAACTCATTCTGAGCTCACCACAGAAGCGGGCAATCCAAACAGCTGAAATAATAAGGCGGCAGTTTCTAAAAAACACACTTATCAGAGTCGATTCTGACCTTAATGAAGTTCCTTTTTCGCTTGAGGGTCTAGACTCTAAAACTTACTCAAGCACTATAGCACGAACTAAATTCCTCCAAGATTTTGTCAATAATACTCTTCTTGAATCCACAAAAAGCATTAAAGCACGCATCAAAAGCATCTTTAAAAAAGCGGAACGTGCCGATACACTGCTTGTAACTCACACGTTTTTAATGAAAATTTTAGAAACATTCGTTGAGTTCCCGGATTTATTTGAATCCACTCAAAAACTGAGGAGAAATTTCACCGCAAATAGAAGATTATTTGATTATTGTGAAATGCTAACCACAGAAAATAAAATAAAGCAAAGTTTAAATAAAGAGAAAGGAGGTTTTTAGGGATGCCAAAAGAGTTCACAGTAACACCCTGGAAGGTTGAGGGTGAGGTCGACTATAACAGGCTCATAAAGGACTTTGGGACAGAAAGCGTTGATGAGAAGCTGCTGCAGCGGATAAAAAAGCACACTGGTGAGCTGCACTACATGCTCAAGAGGAAGATATTCTTCTCACACAGGGATTTCAGCTGGCTGCTTGATGAGTACGAAAAGGGCAACAAGTTCTACCTTTACACTGGGAGGGGCCCGTCAGGCAACACGCACCTCGGGCATCTGGTGCCCTGGATATTTACAAAATGGCTGCAGGACAAGTTTGATGCTGAGCTGTGGTTCCAGTTGACTGATGACGAGAAATTCATGTTCAGCGAAAAGCTTGAGCTGAGCGAGACGAACAGGCTGGCCTATGAAAACGCGCTTGACGTGATAGCCCTTGGTTTCAGGAAAGGCAAGACAAAGATTTTTGCTGATACCGACTATGCAAAGACGCTGTACAGGCAGGCAATAAGGGTAGCAAAGCGGCTGACTGTATCTACGACAAAAGCAGTTTTTGGATTGACTGACAGCGACAGCGTTGGCAAGCACTTTTTCACTTCAGTGCAGAGCGTTCCGGCTTTCTTGCCTTCTGTTCTTGCTGGAAGAAATATTCCTTGCTTAATTCCACATGCTATAGATCAGGATTCACACTTCAGGGTTACCAGGGATATTGTGCATAAATTGGGATATTACAAGCCGGCAGCCATACACTGTGTGTTCCTACCGCCACTCACAGGACCAGGAGGCAAGATGTCTGCCTCGGTTGCCGAAACAGCGGTTTATACCACAGACGCTCCTGAGGATGTTGCAAAGAAAATTAGAAAGTATGCGTTTTCAGGAGGCAGGGATACTATAGAGGAGCACCGCAAGAAAGGGGGTAACCCGGACATTGACGTTTCCTACCAGTGGCTGAGGTTCTTTGAGGAGGATGACAAGAAGCTTGAGAAAATTTATCATGATTATAAAGGCGGAAAGCTGCTTAGTGGCGAGCTGAAAGAGATACTGATTGAAAAGCTGGCAAAGTTCCTGAGGAAACACCAAGAGAACAGGGAGAAAGCCAGGAAAGAGCTTGACAAGTTTGTGATAAAGGACTGAAGCTTCATGTAAAACAGGATTATTCTCTAATTACAAATAGCACTAGCGTAAAGTCAACGTTTTGGTATCTATCGCGATTGTTGCGATAGCCATTCAAAGAATCAACATCACGCAACTTTGGTGGTTAAAAGACACTTCTTGGTTAATTATAGGTTTAGCCACATTATCTTTCTTTTATTGGGTAGCATCGGAAGCTTTCAGTTGGTTCTAAAATAGTCTTAGAATTGTATCAGGAGAGTTGAAGGAACGCATTTATCGATTCCGGTTCAGCTACAAAAGAATTACGAATTGTGATAAATTCTGTGTTCTTTATCAATGAAGAGTAGGATACACTCAAAATTGATCTTAACTTAAACAAACACTTTAGTGGTAAGTAATTTCCTCTCAACGAATTTGAGATTGAGGGCTGTGAACAATTCAATATCTTTGCTAAGCGATTTTGCTGGTAATGCCTTAATGGATTCAAGTACTTTTTCCTGAGATGCAAAATAGGATCAGCATTTCTAAGCAAGCCGAGGAATTTCACTTCTTTTGCCTTGTGGAGGGAAAGCCCACCAATCGAGTAGAACTTTATCATGCTTGCGTAACCACAAAAATAGAGGAGCCCCTTTTTGTTATCTTTTGCTTTTATACCTTCCATTTGCAAACAGGTTTTAATGAAAGCAACCAGCCTAGATTCGAGAGCGGGATTATATGCAAAGCTCATGCTTTCTATAGTGCCAAACACGCTATGTTTAACATGACCTTCGGCTGCAAAAAGGCCTTTAAGGAAAGCTCTTCGCAAAATAGAATTATGCAGGATTGTTTGTTTAAGTTTACAAAAAAGTTTTGAATAAAGGCATTGAAAAATTCTGTTGCTCGTTTGAAGTACCAACGACGCGTATCTATGCCTAATGAGTTTGTAAACACGAACGTGATGACCAACTTTTCTTTCAAAATTACAGATGCCCGAAATCGTTTTATGTTTAATTGGTACGTAGGCAGACAATTGAAATTTACGGGGATCAAGTCCAAAATCTTTGGCCAACCATTTAAAGATCAAATAGGTAAGTTGAAAATTTATATTGGCGAAGGTATAGTGCGTATTTCTTGTAGACGGGTTATTCAAACCATCACCCAATGACAGCCCTAAGCAAGCAGTAAAATTGGCATTCAAAGGGATTAGTGCCTTAAAAGTTGACTCTGATCTAGCTCTAGTTCTTGTCTGATACCAAACGTTAAGTCTACCGGCTTTCTTTTTAACATATAAATCAAATCCTGTTTGGGTTTTGTCTGGCAAACACGCCATGACATTAACGTATTCTTGTTTGTTAATACGAATTAGTATTGGTTTTTGCTCTAAATCTGCAATTTTGCACGATAATTTTCTTGAAAGAAACTTAAGGGCATTTATTTCATCTTTATTGAGTTCACAAACTTTTCCACGTAAAACTTTATCAATTTTGTAGATCTTGGTTTGACGTAATAGCTCTGCTTTGTTCATGCCTTGTTTATCCATAATTGATTTTATTACAGATTTCATTTTCTTACCAAGTAATCTTTTAGAAATGGGGGTTTAAATACCCTTGCCGGGCACTTGTCCAGTGTCCAGTGGTACATCTTATATAAAAACAGGCCTAATCGGCAGGTTTTTATACGAATTAGCGATTTCTTTATTAAATGGTCGAGCTTATAATAACCGAAAAACCTAAAGCTGCACAAAGGATAGCTGAATCTCTTGCCGACGGAAAACCAGTCAAAAAAGGGGATAAAGGAGTTTCTTATTATGAAATTAGTCACAATGGTAAAGACATAGTAGTTGGATGCGCTGTAGGCCACCTATTCGGACTAGCTGAGAAGGAAAAGAAAAGAGGGATGAACTACCCTGTTTTTGATGTTGAGTGGAAACCATTATACGAAACAAATAAATCTGCCGCATTTTCTAAAAAGTACTATGATACACTGAAGAAGCTCTCAAAGAACGCAGACTCATTTGTCATTTCAACAGATTGGGACACTGAGGGGGAAGTAATTGGGTTTAACGTTCTGAGGTTCATCTGCAAGCAAAAAGACGCCAAAAGAATGAAGTTCTCAACGCTGACAAAGCCAGACCTAGTTGCTGCTTACGAAAACATCTCGCCGCACATCGAGTGGGGCATGGCGCACGCTGGTGAAACGAGGCACGAACTTGACTTCTATTGGGGAATCAACCTCACCCGTGCACTGACAAGCTCAATCAAAAAAGCCGGCATCTTCAAGATACTAAGCATTGGCAGGGTGCAGGGGCCTGCGCTGCAAATTGTGGTGCAGCGTGAAAAGGAAATTGCTGCGTTCAAGCCACAGCCATTCTGGCAGATTGAACTGCACGGCGAGGTAAAGAATGGAGAGCTGACTGCGCTGCATGAGAAAGACAAGTTCTGGGACAAGAAGGAAGCTGATGCTGTTTATGCAAAGACAAAAGGCAATAATGGGACGATTGCTGACCTGAAGCGCGAGGCATACCAGCAGGCAGCACCCTACCCGTTTGACCTTACAACACTCCAAACAGAGGCATACCGGTGCTTCGGCGCGCCTCCTAAAGCGACGCTGGAAATCGCGCAGGAGCTGTACACCTCAGGAGTCATCTCCTATCCAAGAACATCATCACAGCAGCTGCCGCCAACAATAGGCTATGCAAAAATAATGACAGCACTCTCACAGCAGGATGAGTACAGCGCATTGTGCAAAAAGCTGCTGGCAAAGGGCGGGCTGAAGCCAAACAACGGGAAGAAAACAGACCCTGCACACCCGGCAATATACCCAACTGGAGTGAAGCCGAAGAACCTTGATGCGAGGAGCCACAAGATTTACGACCTTATTGCGAGAAGGTTCCTGGCAACGTTTGCTGATTCCGCAACAAGGGAAACCATGACTGTAAAGATTGAAGTCAACGGGGAGATTTTTGTGGCTTCAGGAACGCTGACAAAAGTAAAAGGATGGCATGAGTTTTATGGTGTTTACGCTAAGTTCAAGGACGAGGAGCTGCCGCAGGTTGCGAAAGGCGAGGCGGTAACTGTAAAGAAGCTTGAGCAGCTGGCAAAGGAAACCAAGCCGCCAGCAAGGTACACCCAGGCGTCAATAATAAAAGAGCTTGAGAAAAGGAATTTAGGGACAAAATCGACCAGGGCTGAAGTTGTTGACACGCTGTACAAGCGCAACTACATCACAGGCAGGGCACTTGAAGCGACAAACCTTGGCAAGAAAATCATTGAGACGCTTGGCAAATACAGCCCGGAAATAATAGACGAAGACCTCACAAGGCACTTTGAGCTTGAAATGGAAGAAATACAGGAGGACAAGAAGAAAGGAGGGGAGGTGCTGGAAGAGGCAAAAGGCGTCCTGGTCAAAATACTTGAGGAATTCAAGAAAAAGGAAAAAGGCATTGGAGACGAGCTCGTTGACGCAACCAAAGAA
>JAHFTU010000070.1 GCA_023269295.1 Candidatus Woesearchaeota archaeon
GACGAAGAGCGGCTTTTCAAGCTTCTGGCCGTTCCTCACCTCCTGCCTGAGGTGAGCTTCCTTTTCCATTGCGTACAGCGCTGACCTCGCGACCGTGTCTGCGGTTTTCACGAGCGCGTAGTCCTTGATTGGATGGACGTGCTCAATCGTCAGTGCAGTTTGGGCTGCCTGGACATCCTGTGCTGCGGACATCTGGTGTATCTGCCTGAGCTGGTTGTTTGCCTGCTCGAGCTGTGATTCAAGATATTCTTTCGGGTTGACTACTTCCGGAGGTATAAATGCACCGCCTTGCAGTGCCTGCTTTATTTTCCATTTCTCGCTCTCAGGAAGGGACTCGTCAAGTTTTTTGTAAAACGTATATGCTTCCTGAATCCTGTTCCTTTGCTTTTCGTAGTCCTTGTAGTGCAAAGCGTAGAACAGCGAGCCACCTTTTGACTGGAGTATTTGGTTGTTGAGCTGTATTTGGTAGAAGAGTTTTTCTGCCGTGATATCCTTGTTTTTCACTGGGTCGCTTTTTTTTAACGCATCGACCCGCCTCTCAATTTCAGGCCACTGGACTTGAACTGTTTTGAACGATGGGATCCCCCTTTTTACGCTTTCTTCATCAAATTTAGGTATGCGCTCGAAAAGCAGGTTCGGGTCTGTGGTGTCCTTTGGTATCAGGTTGCCTTTAACGTCAACCCATTGCCCATCTTTTTCTTCAAACACCGGCTCGTAGAATATCTCGTTTTTCCTAACAGGAATAACCTGTCCAGACCGGTCGTCTACAAGGTACCTGACTGCCCTAGCTTCCTCAGCTGGATAAGCTTCAAACTTGTACTTGTCCTCCTCCCTCCCAAAGTAGTCCCTTATCGGCCTTGGGTACTCATTTGCGTGGACGACGATTGCCCCGCCATTGGAGACGTCGGCTGCGAAGTCAATAGCCCTTTCTATTTCGTGGACAGACTGCTCGCGGACGTGCTCATCAAAGCCCTGCTGGCCAAAGCCGCCAAGGCTTCCTGCTGCTGTTGAGGCGTGCGTGGTGATTTGCACCTTGTTGATTTTTGCAAGCTCCCTCATGTCAATCCTTTCTTCCTTGCCGTACATTTCAGGTGTTGTGTTCCCTCCCTGGAAGCTGCCTTTTCCCCTGCCGAAGAACCCGAGCTCTACCTTGCTGGCTCCCTGGAATATCCTTGCCTTTACCTGCTGCAGCTGGTCCTGCGCGGGGTGTGCCGACACGCCTATGTCTTTTGGGCTGATGCCGATTTCAGGCACGGTATCAGGGCTTTCCCCAGGCACTCCCTGGCCTGGCTGGAGCGGCATGTAGTAGCCCCGGTCCATTGCTGTGTAGTACGACTGGTTGAAAATCATTGTCTCACCGTTTTCCGATTGACCGCTTTCTTCAGCGGAGAGCTGAAGACTGTGGCCTCTCCGGCCACATTTCGCAAAGGGGTCACGCGGGTCCGCCGCTTCTTCTTTTGTAAAAGTCTGACTGCGTTTTTTTGTCCTCTTCCTCTCTTTTGCGCATTTCGTAGCCGCCTGTCACAGATTCGTGCTTTCCGAAGTATTTTTGCTGCGGGTCTCCTGTTTCTGCGCCTGTAACTGACCTGTCCTTGTAAACTTCTGTAATCTTTTCCAGCTGGCCGGTGTCAGGACTCGTGCCACCTCCGGTTACTGTCTGCTGCGATTTTGAAAGGTACTCTCCAAATGCTGAGCGCTGCTGCTCGGTTCCGATTGCGTATGCCGGCTTTTGGAAGCTCTGCATCTGCTGTTGCTGGGTTTGTTGTTGGGTTGCAGGCGCTTCCTCGGTAGCCACTTCTTCGAGAGTTTTTTGCTGCAACGGTAATGATTGTGACGAAGTTAGGTTAGTTGCTGCTGGAGCGGTTGAAAGGTTGTGGTGCGTTGCAACGAGCTCTTTTTCTTCAAGCGTGTTGAGTGTCGAAAGGTCTGTTGCCCTTGCTTCCGGGATTGGTATTCTTCTTTTTTCCTCGGCATCAGCGAGCTCCCGCGTGGTTTCCTTTATCAGCTCCTCTGCCTCTTCTATCTCTTTTTTGCGCTCCTCCTCAAGCTCTTTCAGGCGCCTAATCCTTTCTTCCGGGCTGAGCTTCTTGAGGGCCTCAACGGCTTTTAATCTTTCAGAGGGCTGCTCATCCTTTGAATGCTCGCTGCCATGATTCGCCATGACTGTTGAATTATTTTGCAGGGTTAAAAAGCTTATGTTGGATTACCAGGTCAGCATGCCGTGAAGCTTCTTGTAGTTCTTGTAAGTATTCCAGACAGCCCTTTTCAACTCTGCTTTGGCTTCTGTAATCTGCAGGTCAAGCTGGATGTCTGTCTTTCCTCCAGTGATTTGTTTCTTGATGCTCTGCTTGTTCGGAGTTCCGGGAGCCCTTACGCCTCCAAAGGAAGACACTATCTCCTTGAGGCCGCCAAAAACCCCAAGGAAAGGCTCAAGCGGGTTGTTTGACGTTTTCGGGGCTTCTGCCTTGTGCTCGTCCTCTGGAAATATCTCACCTGCTTCCTTGAGGTACTGCTTGAGCTCGTCGCCAAGGGCGTCCATTGATGCCTTTATGTCCTCGTTAATCATGCTAAGCATGTGCAGGTCCTCTTCCTCCCGCATGCGCTTGTAATTTGTAATCTGCTCGTCGCTCCAGACATAGCCGCGCAGTGTCATGTCAAACTTGCCAGTGTGGGCCGGGCCTCGCTGGTAGCCCTCCTGCGTGTACACCATCGAGGGGGATGTCCTGTAGAAGATGTTCAGCAGCACGCACGGGTGGTATTTCCTTTCTTCCCTGTGCTTGTAAGACAGGACTTCGACTTCAATCAGCGAGCCCTCAAATGCAGTGATGAGCTCTCTTGCTTTCTCTCCCTGTATCAGCTTTTCTGCCATCTGCAGCTTGAGGATGTTCCTCAGGTAGGGCTTTATCCAGCCCATGTAAAGCTTTATCGTGTCGTAGTGCTGCCTGAGGTATTTTATCGTGAACTTCCTTCTCGCTTCAAGCTCCTTGAATGTCCTCAGTTTCCACATGTAGTACTGCACCAGCTTCCTGGTGAGCACTTCCTTGACTTTTTCATTGAATCCTTCAATGCCCTTTACTTTCTTGTCAACGTCCTCAATTACTCGCTTGACAAAAGCGTCGTACTCTTCGGGCTTTAACTTGTCGCCGCCAATGTCATCTGACCTTATCCTGAAGAAAAGGTCGGGCAACACAGAAAACCCCACTGTCTGCGCCAGGCCGTAAACCGATGCGGCGTTCTTCGTTCCTCCTTCTACCTGGTCTACCCAGACGCCCTTTAGCGTGATGTCTGAGCCAACTGCCTCTTCCTCGTTCTTCCTGCTGAATGTCTGCTTGTAGTAGCCAGTGCGCTCATCGATTACCCTGAGCTCCCTGACTATCTGGAACAGTGCCTTTAGCATCTCGCTGATTCCCCTCAAATACCCTGCGGCCTTTTCCTGCTGCAGCCCGATGCGCTGCTCTGAAACCCCGAAGAAGGCTGATTGCTCCGACGCTGCGTGGATGTCTGTTATCTTGTCAAACTTGTTGAAGCTCCAGCTCAGCTCAAGCTCGTCCATGGTCCAGTAGTAAGCCTCCTCAATGTAAGCATGCACTGCCTCCACGACAATCCTGTACCTGTACGCAGGAGTGGGATAGTTTGTCTTCTCCTTCACTCCGCTGACAAGCTCAGCTTCTTCCTGCCCTTCCCCTTTTGCATTGACAAAATTGAATTTTTTTAGAAGGTCAACCGGATTATGCTCATCTGCCATATAACTTTAACACCTTTTTTTGACGAATTCCTGATAAACGCTGGATAGCGTGGAGTAGCCTTCACACTACCTCTAGTATACTAAAAGATAAACTAATATATAAATGTTTTACCTTATTAAGTTGCCTCTGCTACCTGTAAATTTTCTTGAATTCAGAGATTGTGCGTGCTTTGCTGCCTATCTCCGGAATTATTTCAAAGTGCTTCTTGTTCTGGGTTATTAGGAAGTCGGATTTTGTTACGGCAAACGTTGCAGCTATGGCAACATCTTTGAAGTCTATGGGGCTGCCGTTCTTCAGTAAAAATGCCACGAACTGGGCTGTTTTGTCTGCCACTACAGCGTCTAAGGGCACCGGCGAAAATTGGGCCAGAACAGTCCTCGCGTCTAAAAGGCTTTCACGCTTGCCTATATAGTACACGCCCGTGAGAACTTCTGAAACCGTCACGGTGCTTATGATAAGCTCTTCGTTGTTTGCAAGCATGCTCTTCACTAAATCAAGTGCTTCCTCGTTTTTCCTTTCGACATCTATCAATACTGTTGAATCAAGCATTATCCTCAACGTTCAATCACCGCTTTTAATTTCAGATTATGCCAAGGCGCTTTAGCCGCTCTCTATCGTCTGTGCGTGTTTTTTTAAGAATTTCTTCGAAATTGTCAGGCAGGAACCTCCCAACCCTGTCAAAAACAGAAGGGTCCCTCTTTGCCACAATGACTGTGTTGCCAACTACAGTAAGAACGACCCTATCGCCCTCCTGAATGCCAGCTTTCTCCCTTATCTCCTTTGTCAGGGTTATCTGGCTTCCCCGCGTTACTGTGGTTACTTTGCTCATAAAATTACTAAATATCTTAGTATTTATAAATTTTACTAAAATTTTAAGTAATTTTTATGGTTCCAACCCCCACAGCGGCTTCAGGACAGCAGGCAGTTTCTCAACCATGTCGCTTGCGGTGAACCCGTAGCCGTATTTTCGTAGCAACAGGTCGCCTGCCTTGCCGTTGACGTAAGCAGCTGCGCACGCTGCCTTGAAAAGGTCCTTCTCCTGCGCCAGCAACCCTGCGGTAAGCCCGGCAAGGACATCGCCTGTGCCGCCAACGGTCATGCCAGCGTTTCCTGTCTTATTGTAAGCAGTTTTTTGCTTTGAAATTATTTTGTCAATTCGGCCTTTAAGTAAAACCACATTGTCCCCAATAACATTTGGCAGCTGTTTTTCATTGCAGTTGCTGTTTCTTAAAAGAAGGTCGTATTCTGCATGGTGGGGCGTGATTACTGCGTTTTTAACATCCTGCAGCCGCACTGTGGCAATTGCGTCGGCATCAATCACTTTGTTGCCCTTTATTTTTCTGCACACTGCCGCAGCGAATTTAAGCGTCTCAACATTCTTTCCGATGCCGTTGCCAATTAAAGTAACGTCAAACTTCGCGCTCAGCTCAACCACTTCTTTTATTGCTGCCGCCGTAAAGAAATCACTCTTGAATTTTCTCGTGATAAGGTCAGGAGATAGGCAGTTTATTGCCCAGGCAACTTTCTCAGGAGCGGCAACAACTACTGCATCGACTCCTGAGCGAAATGCTGCCATGCCAGCCAAGTAAGCTGCGCCGACGTAGTCAATTGAGCCTGCAACAACCAGGACCCTGCCGTTGTCGCCCTTGTGGCTGTCCTGCCTCCTTTTGTATAGCTTGGCATCAGCTGCGGTGATGAATTTCATTTTAACCAAGCCCTTCTCTTGGCAATTGTCGTTAATAAGTTTTCGTTTTTGCTAGAAACATAGGGCGCCGCGGGCGGGATTTACACCGTGCCTAGGCACAGCTTTGCACCCGCATGAGAGCTTGGGACCCTCACCAGTTTCTGAAACTGGCGCAGAGACTGTTTCTGCATCCGCGGCAGCCCCAAGTTTTGATATGTGGAAATCTTGATAACTTTTGCCTAAGAAAAGTCGAAAATTTTACGGAAGGGTTGCACATTGTTCGACAAAGAGATCAAACTTTATGGAAAATCGACAAAATAGCGAATAATTTCCGCATTTCTCGAAATAAAAACAGTAAAGGTTAAATAATAGCCTCACTTATCATGCCATATTGAGAGCTTGGGACATAAGGCAGTACCTGTTTCTGCCTTTTAATTTTTTCTTGTTCGCAGCTTATTCACCATCTCCGTAATAGGCTTGAGCTGTTCCATTGCCAGAAGGTAGGCCTCAACTGCCGGCTGCAGTTCCGAGAATTCGTTGAGTTTCTTTACCTATGAAGCGGCAAGAAGCTGCCTGTGGTAATGCTTTTTTGTAGCGGAGCCGGCTCTGATTGGAATTCAACCCTTTAGCGGTTAAATTGAATCCCTCTCTCCAACCCCCCCAACAGTTTTGGATCACCGCACTTGTTTTATTTAAAGTTTGTTGTATAGGCCTGTTTCTGTTCAGCCATGCGCGTCACCGAAAGCGAAAAGTTTAAATACTATTTCTACTATGAATAGGAATATGAAGGCAGCTGGGACATACAAGATAACGAGGCAGGGACAGATTACGCTGCCAGCCGTGGTAAGGCAAGAGTTGAATCTGAAAGAAGGGCAGGTTCTTGATTTCTTTTATTCAGATGACATAATAGTGATAAGGAAGAAAAGGGAACCGGTTGAGGTTTTCCGAGAATTGGCGGCTAAAGCTGCGAAACGCTTCAAGGAGCGCGGCATAACAAGAGAGGACGTCAGCAGGGAGATTGCTGCAGTGAGGAAGGCAAAACATGCTGCGCGTGGTTCCTGACACAAACATCCTGATTTCTGCTTTCATGACGGAAGGGAACGAGTATCGCCTGATGGAAAAAGGCTTTAAAAAAGAGGTTCTGCTCATCACCTCGTTAGCCATAATTGAAGAATTCAAAGAAGTAGCCCTGAGACCAAGGTTTGGCTTCGCAAAGGAAGACATTGACGACTTCATAGATGCGCTTCTGGAGGTTTCTGAGCTGGTCATTCCCGCGCAAAGAATAACCGGCATTTGCAGGGACTCTGACGATGAAAAACTGCTGGAGGCAGCTGAGGAGGGGAAAGCGAACTACGTAGCATCGGGGGACAAGGATTTGCTAAGCTTGAGAAGCTTCAGAGGCATAAAGATAGTTACAGCCGCAGAGCTGTTGCAAGGAGCCGAAAAACTAGGGCGGCGTTAGGCAATATTGAAAAGTTCGATTATTATGACTTTTAATCTTGCCCACAGGTTGTGGGCAAGTACCTTTGTTGCTACTTCTGCCCTTCTGCCTTTAACCGTTACTGCCTGTAAGGAGTCC
>JAHFTU010000007.1:0-11178 GCA_023269295.1 Candidatus Woesearchaeota archaeon
AACAACCAATTTCTACAAGGAGATAATCTCAGCAGTCAAGGACTACGACGAGCGGAACAATCCTGACAGGGTAATCCTTGCAAGCCCGGCATTCTGGAAAGAAGAGATGCTTAATGAGCTAAAAAATGATCCCAAAGCAGAATCGCTAAAAAAGAAGATAGTCCTGGCAACGTGCAGCAGCGTCAGCGAAAACGCCATTGACGAGGTGCTGAAAAGGCCTGAAATGGAAACTGTTTTTGCAACAGCAGAAGCCTCTAAGGAGATGAAGCTCATTGATGAGGTAATGGTTGGGATTGCGAAGAACGGCAAAGTTGCTTACGGCGCCAAGGAAGTTGAAAATGCCACAGATGCAGGGGCAGTTGAAAAGCTGCTGGTGACTGACAAGATTATTTACGGCAACGAAAACACTGAGCTGCTTATGAAAAAAGCAGAAGACAATGGAGGAAAGGTCTTCATCATAAACTCCGAGAATGCAGCCGGCCAGAAGCTGGACTCTTTGGGAGGGATGGCAGCGATACTGAGGTATAAAATTTCATGAAGAAATATTTGTCACTTTTACTATAGCGATTTTGTCTTGCTCATCAAGCCGCCCATACCATAAACTTTAAATATAAGATATGATATTTAAGATATAAAATGACACTGGCTCACGTAACAAAAACAGGCAATGTATCAATACCGAAAGCGTGGCGTGAAGCCCTCGGCATAGAGCCGGATTCAAGCGTGGTGATGCAGAAACTTGAGCAAAAAATAGTCATAGAGCCGTTAAGAAAAGAGAAATTCCAAACAGTGCTGAAAGAGATTGACGGGGAAATGGCGGCCAAGAAAATTGCTTTTTCAAGAGAAGAAGCCCTTAAAGATGATTTTTATGGCTAAATTCATAGATGCCAACATATTCATATTAAGGTGGGGCAATCCCAACGTAAAAGATTTTCTTGATTCGTTAAACAGGGAAGAACATTGCACTTCTGTTTTAGTTTTAGCCGAGGCCTATCATAAACTAAAGCAAAAAAACACAGAAAACGCCTTTAACTATATCCGGGGAGTTCTTGGCACTATAAAAACCTATGATTTTACACAGGAAGATTTATTTGATGCAATGAAGAATCCTTTGGAAATGGGAATTAACGACAAAATACATCTCGCTGTTATGAAAAACAACAACGTTAATATCATTGTGTCATTTGACAAGGATTTTGACAAGGATAAAACAATTGAAAGAGAAGAATTGTGATTTAAGGCAAATCCTGAGAGGGCACCTAAGTGTTTGTTGAGGCATTAGTTGCTGCAGCTCAATGGATATGATATGTCTGTTGGCTGCGAACATATGTTGCCACCATCATCCACAACCACAGCGCCCGTTATTGCGTTTGTTTGGTTGCTGTAAAACTCCCTATTGTATGAATCAAACGCCGCAAGAGCAACCAGCAGCAGAACTATAATTGCAACCCTTTTTATCTTTGAATTCATCTTTTTTTGCCTTTCTTATCCTTCTTAGCTTCTTTTTTCACTTTCATAACAGCTGCAGGCACAGAGTTTGATAAGCTAACATGTGCTGCAGAAAACTTCCCCCTGTCTATAAGCGCTTTCATGGCCACAACAGCCTTCCTTATATCGTTGAAGTCAGGAACGTGCATGTTGTCCAAATAATGCATGCCCTTCCTGCTGAACCTGCCGCCCATGAAGCAGCTGATGACTGGCTTTTCAGGGAACTGCTGGTGCGCCTCCACAATCACTTTGGCGTTGAGGACCGAATTAGTCATTGCCTGCAGAGTCTGAATGACAATAAGGCCGTGAATGTAAGGCTCTTTCAGCAGGGTGTTTATGGCGAGCTCATACCTGTCAGGCATGGCATCCCCGACAATGTCCAGCGGGTTTCGCCTTGAATAAGCAGGGTGCATTATGCCGCTTTTTTCAAACGCCTTAAGCACATCCTTGCTTAGCTGCGGAAGCTGTAAGCCCAACTCATCACAGTAATCAGAACATATCACGCCGCAGCCACCGCCGTTTGTAACAACAGCTATCCCGTTGCCCTTGCAAACAGGCTGCTCAGCAAGCACCTTCGCAACATCAAAAAGCTCCTCAATAGTGTTAGCAAGGACAGCGCCTGCCTGCCTGACAGAGGCCTCAAATACCTTAGCATCGCCTGCCAAGGAAGCAGTATGGGTTGCCGCTGCCATAACCCCAGCTGCTGTCCTGCCGCCCTTGAGCACAACAACAGGCTTCCTGGCTGCAAGCAGCTTGAGCTTTTCAAAAAAATCTCTCCCGCTGTTGACGCCTTCTATGTAAAGCGCAACAGCCTTTGTTTCTGAATCGTTTGCCAGGAAATCAAAAAAGTCATAGCAGTCAAGCATTGCCTTGTTGCCATAGCTTACCAGCGCGCTAAGGCCATACCTTGACTGGATGGACCAGTCAATGATGCTGTCGGCCAGGGCACCAGACTGGCTGACAAAAGCAACAGGCCCTTTAGGCGGCATGCTTGGCCCAAAACTGGCGTTGAGGTTGTGCGCAGGCCTGACTATGCCAAGGCAGTTTGGCCCCAGAACAGGAATTCTCGCCTTGCTGAGCCTCTCCACAATTTTCAGCTGCAACTGCCTGCCTTTTTCATTGAACTCACCAAAGCCAGCGCTTACTATTATTACGGCTTTCACTTTCTTCCTGATGCACTCATCAACAGCAGCCAAAACAATATCATGGGGCAGGGCTATTATTGCGAGGTCAACCGGCTCGGGTATCTTCAAAATTGAAGGGTAGGACTTAAACCCAAGAATCTCTGGCGCAAAGGGGTTGACAGGGAAAATCTTCCCAAGGAAAGGCCTGCAATACTCGCACCTGTGCACACAGCCAATCGTGAGGTTGCGCAGGATAGACTGGCCAACAGATTCCGGGCTCCGCGAAGCTCCTAGAAGGGCAATTGAGAACGGAGTAAAGAAGCTGCCAACATCCAAACTGCCCTTTGCCGTTGCCACACTTTTTTTAAGTTTTGCCGGTTTTGCCTTTTTTGTTTTTGCAGCTGAAACTGCCCGCACGTCAACAGCCACAGCATCGCCAGAATCGGCAATTACCAAAGGGTTTATGTCAAGCTCAAGAACAGCAGGATTGTTTTGCATCATATTAGAGACCTTAACAATAGCGGAAGCCAAATTGGCGACTGCTGCTCCGCTGTTTTTCAATTTCAGCATCCGACTATGGAGCCGGGTTTCCCTAATCATGGCTGCCGCTTCACCGCTGCTTATCGGGCAAAGCCGCAGCGCAACATCGCCAAGCTCCTCTGCAAGAATGCCACCTGAGCCAAAAACGATCACAGGGCCGAAAGAGGGGTCAGCCCTTGCGCCGACAATGCACTCAAGCCCAGATACTTCCTTTTGGACAGCAATGCCAAGCTTTTTTTTAATAAGCTTCCTTGCAGCCAGTTTTGAATGTGCTGCAGAAAGCTTCCTAAAAGCTGCAGCCAAGGAGGGAGCTGTATCAGCCCTTGCCACCAACCCTTCCTTGCCCTTATGAACTGCAGCAGAAGTGGCGGGGGAGGAAACAACCTTTAGAAACACAGGAAACCCAATCTTGGCCGCGGCATTCTGGGCAGCCTGCTCGCTATCAACAAAAGTTGTCTCGCAAAAGCCCAAGCCAGCCTTCCTTAGCAAAGCCGCAGCATCCTGAAAGGCAATAGGCTGCCCGGATCCGCTATTGCTGCTCTTTTTGGCCATGCGGCAAACTTGGCAGCCAAATTATTTAAACCTATTCTTCAGAACCGCCCTAAAAGCTGCGCCAGAAGGCAAAACTTAAATATTGAGTTAAAAATGTATTGTTCTTATAATTTACTGTGTGGCAGTAAAAAACCGTAACATATTAATAGTAGTGTTTCCCATTCACCCCTAATAGATTGTTGGAGGGTTTCAAATGATTGTTAAAGAGGAATTCCTAAGTAAGCTCCGCACTTATTTCTCACTGAACCTTTATGAAGTAAAAATCTGGACTGCGCTCCTATCAAGGGGCGTTGCAACTGCCGGCGAATTGTCCGACATCGCCAATGTCCCCAGGAGCCGGAGCTATGATGTTCTTGAAAGCCTTGAGAAGAAGGGCTTTGTCATAATGAAGTTCGGCAAGCCAATCAAATACCTTGCAGTGCAGCCCACCGAAGTTGTGGAAAGGGTCAAGAAGCACATGAAGGAAGAGGCAGAGAAAAAAATCAAAAGGCTTGACGAAGTCAGGAACACCGAGATTGTTGACGAGCTCAAGGTCTTGCACCAGCAGGGCATCGAGCTTGTTGAGCCAGCTGACCTGTCAGGAAGCCTGAAAGGAAGGCACAACCTGTACAACCACCTTGACCTCATGATTAAAAACGCAGAAAAATCAGTAACCATAATGACAACATCGCAGGGCTTTATCAGGAAGATAGAAGGCCTAAGGCCAACAATGGAAAAGATAAAGAAAAGGGGCGTAAAGATAAGAATAGCCGCGCCAATAACAAAAGAAACCAAGCAGGCTGTTGAAGCAATCTCAGACGTTGCTGAAGTCAGGAACACAGACGCGAAAGGCAGGTTCTGCGTTGTTGACGGCAAGGAAATGATGTTCATGGTAATGGACGACAAGGACGTCCACCCAACATATGACGTAGGCATCTGGGTAAATACGCCATTCTTCGCATCAGCGCTTGATGCCCTCTTTGACGCGGCTTGGAAAAGCATGAAGCCAGCTGTTGAAGTTGCCAGACGCGCATAATTTCTCTTTTTCTGCCCTCTTTCAAAAGCTTTAAATAAATACCTCAATGACTAATGACACATGACTCCTGCCACAGCTCACGACAAAAATTCCGAGACAGCAGCAGCGCTCCACAGGCTTGAGAAGGCAGTACTGCCCCACCTTGCAAAGCACAGCTCTGTTGCAGAAATAATTACCACCTCAAAAATGCAGGAAGTTGAAGTGATGAGGGCACTGCACTGGCTCCAGAACAAGGGGCTTGTTAAGATGACTGAAGTGATAGAGGAAATACTCCTGCTCGGCAAAAACGGGCAGCATTACTCAAAGGCATTGTTGCCTGAAGTGCGCTTCCTGAACGCCCTAAAAAACAAGCCGCTGGCGCTTTCTCAAATCAAAAAAATCACAAGCATGAGCGATGATGAGATTGGAGCAAGCATCGGCGCACTAATGAGGCTCAGAGCCATCCAGCATGTTTCTTCTGAAGCTGAAAAGACCTTCGGCCTTTCCGAAGCCGGGAAAGAAATGGCAAGGGGCGGGCTGAAAACCCAGAAGTTCCTCTCAGAAAAAAGGTTCCCTGCCAAGGTGAAAGAGCTCTCTGACGATGAGAAGAAAATTACCACAGAGCTAAAAATGCGAAAAGACATTCTGTTTGATGAGGTTGTCAAAAACAGGACGGCAGTCCTTACAGAGGACGGAAAGGACGTGCTAAAAAAGGCAGCTTTCACAAGGGAGACAACCGACAGGCTCACGCCCGAAATGCTGGTCACAGGAAAGTGGAAGAACGCAGCATTCAGGAGCTATGACCTGACAGCGCCCGCACCAAGGGTATTCTTCGGAAAGCCGCAGCCCTACAGGGAGTTCCTTGAAGAAGTAAGGGAAAAGTTTGTTTCAATGGGCTTTGAGGAAATGACCGGGCCAATTGTGGAGAGCGAGTTCTGGAACATGGACGCGCTGTTCATGCCGCAGTTCCACTCAGCAAGGGACATACACGATGCCTATTACATAAAAGAGCCAAAGTTCGCAACTGATTTGCCAAAAGAGCTCGTCAAGAAAGTCAAGGCAGCCCACGAGAACGGCTTTGGGACCGGGAGCAAAGGATGGAGATACGAGTTCAGCGAAGAAAAAACATCAAGGCTCATCATGAGGTCGCAGACAACAGCGTGCAGCTCAAGAAAACTAGCGTCCGCCGATTTAAAAATCCCAGGAAAATATTTCGCGATAGGACGCTGTTTCAGATACGACGTAATAGATGCAAAGCACCTTGCCGACTTCAACCAGGTTGAAGGCATAGTCCTGGAAGAAGGCGTAAACCTCAGGCACATGATTGGCCTGCTAAAGCTTTTTGCAAAAGAATTCTGCAATACCGACAAGGTAAAGGTAGTGCCGTCATATTTTCCCTTCACTGAACCATCCGCAGCCCTTTACGCAAAACACCCCCAGCTTGGATGGATAGAACTTGCCGGCGCTGGCGTCACAAGGCCTGAAGTTACCCTTCCCCTAGTCGGAAAACTCGTGCCCAACCTTACATGGGGCATAGGCATCGACAGGATTGCCATGTTCAAGCTCGGCCTGAACGACATCAGGGAACTGTTCAGCCACGACCTCACATTTTTGAGAAACGCAAAGGTGGCCTAGGAAAAATGCCAACAATAACATTTGCTTACAAGGACTTCCAGCAGCTGCTTGGAAAGAAAGTCAGCATAGAGGAGTTTGGAGACCTGCTGGTCCTTTACGCAAAGGCAGAAGTGGAAAGCTACGACAAACGAACTGATGAAGTGGCAGTAAAGCTGGATGACACCAACCTGCCGTACACGTGGTGCCCCGAAGGGCTGGCAAGATTCTTCAGGGGCATACTTGGGCAGCACAATGGAATTGCAAAAATGAAAGTCAGCCCAGGCAACTACAAGGTGATTGTTGATGATTCTGTAAAGAACATCAGGCCATACATAACTGCATTTGTCGCAAAGGGCAGGAAAATTGATGACTACCTCCTGAAGCAGCTCGTGCAGATGCAGGAAAAGTTCTGTGAAGGGTACGGAAGAAGAAGGCAAAAAGTGTCCATAGGGCTTTATGCTCACAAAAAAATAACCTTCCCAGTCCATTACAAGGCAGTCCCGCCAACCGCGGCAAAGTTCATACCGCTTGATTTTGACAAGCCAGTGAACTTGGCTGAAATACTCAAGCAACACCCTAAAGGCCAGCAGTATGGATGGATACTCAAAGGATTTTCAAATTACCCACTGCTGCTTGACGATAAAGGTGAAGTGCTCAGCTTCCCGCCAATAATAAACTCAAGCTCCACAGGAAGACTGGTTGTGGGCGACAGCGAGCTGCTGTTTGAAGCAACAGGAACCGACGAAGAGTCAGTGAACCTTGCTGCCAGCATCTTTGCATACAACCTCTTTGAAAGGGGCTTTGAAATATTCTCCGCAACCATGAAGTATAAGGGAAGAAGCACGACAATACCTGCCCTTAAAACAGAAAAAGTCAAGATAACACCGCAGCAAGTTGAGCAAGTCACAGGCTTAAACGTCACCAGCAGCAGCCTCTCAGCATTGCTCCAAACAGCAGGCTACAATGCTGATGGAAACAACGCCATAGCCCCTCCTTACAGGGCAGACATAATGCACCCTGTTGACGTGATTGAGGACGTTGCAATAGCTTACAGCTTTGACAAAATAGCAGACGAGCCCCTGACAAGCTATACTTTAGGAGCCAAAGACAAAAGCGTCCAGATGATAAACTCCCTGCGAAAAGCAGCCATCGGAATGGAATTCCAGGAAATATTCAGCCACATACTCACTGACAAAAAAACCCTGGCCGCTGCCGGCAGCTCCAAAATCGTAGAGGTTGAAAACTTCATGTCAGAAACTTATTCTGCCGTAAGAAACTCATTGCTGCCACAGATGCTTGACGTGCTTTCAAGGAACAAGCACGCAGATTACCCGCAGAAGATATTTGAAGAAGGCATCGTAGCTTCTGCGGTTGGAAGCAAGGTAGCCGAGTCGCATTCAATAGTGCTTGTGTCTGCGCACTCCGCAGCTAATTTTACCGAGATGAAGCAGTACCTGTCTGCCATGCTTGTTCCCCTGGGTGCAAGCTTCACGATACAGCCAGCCGAACATCCAGCATTCATAAAAGGCCGTGCAGGAAGCATTGTTGTAGGCAAGAAAAGTTTAGGCGTGATAGGAGAAATAAGCCCAGCCATTCTTGCCAAGTGGGGGGTTGAAATGCCGGCTGCGGCAATAGAACTTAACCTGAATTTTTTACTTACTGATTAGATTTCGCGCTTTTCTTTTGAGCTCTTTTTGAAACAGCCTTTTCTGCGGCTGCAGTTGCTGGCTTTGCCTTGTTTGTTTTTGGCTTCCTTACAATTTTTTCCCCTACAATAACATCAATTCCAACTGCCTCCAAGGCCCTTACAACTTCCTCGTGAGAGGCGCCGCTCGCTATCGGCAGCCTGTGCTGCAGCGGCTCAAGATGGTCAATATTGCAGCGCTTTCTCTTCACCTGGCCGTCAACAATCACAAAATTGTCGTCTACAGCTTCAACTATGACGCAATTCCTGCCAGCATCCCTTCCTGCAATCTTCACGCACAACCTTCCAATTTCAATCATGATTTTTCACCAGCTAAATTATTCTACTGCGCCCTCGCAGCAGCCTTAAAGCGAATCCTTGAGCAGCCAGAGCAGTAAACCCCGCCAAATGGGCGGCTGGGCCTTTTCTTGGTCCTGGCTATGAGATTGCTCGACCTTGCCACGCCAGGCAGGGCAGCGCGGCAATCAGCGCACACAGGCACTCCCAGCTTGCGCCTAACATACCTGATGGCTTTCCCTGTAGGAGTCTTTACGTGCAAAAGCCTCTTATGCCTTGATTTTATGCTTTTCATTTACCATCACAACAACATTACAAAAATATGCCTAGCAGCTGCGAACCACAGGCTGTTTAAAAAGCTGATGCTAGTAAACCTTGAGCCACTTCCTCACGAGTATTGAAGCTGCAAGCGAGAATATTATGTAAGTGGCCAGCCAACCCGGCTTCCAGCCCAGGAGCGAGAAGCTCCCAAATGGCTGCAGCGGCTTCAAGTCCACCGTTATCCTGTCAATCACGCTGCCCTTTTTAATCCCTTTTGATTTTGCAAGGAGGGGAGTCTCGTATTTGAATTCATTAGTCAGAATGACATTCAATGAGTATGCTTCGTTACCAAAGCCGTAAGTGAGCTTGTAGGTTCCTTCCTTGCCCCCCTTCAAATGCCAAGTCACTGCTGCAGCTTTCGCTTCCTGAACAGGGCTTGACAGGATTTCCAAGCCCTCGCTTGCTGAAAATGTGATGTTGCCAACGTGGCTTGCGTTCTGCAAAGCTGGCTTTGCAAAATAAGCTGTTGTTGTAAACTCTTCACCTGGCACTAAAGGCTGGTAAGCCAAGTGGCTTCCCATCCACCCAAAAAGAAGGAAAAGCGGGACAAGCGTTATGAGCATGGACTTTGTTGAAGAGTTAAGCTGCTTCATTGATTTTCCCATCATTTCCTTCTGAAGCTGCGCAGCCCTGGCAGGCTCCTTGGTGGCGCGAATCTCAGCCTGCATCCTGCCCATGTCTTCCTTTACCTCTTTCATGACCTTCTGGTTTGTAGTGTACTTATAGATAACAGTGGTTAGAATGGAGACGGCCAGTGAAATTATGATTATTGCAGCGGCAGGTGGAAGTGTGAGCAGAATGTTCATGAAATCAAGCAAAGCCATTTTTTACCTCAACCAGCAACTAACGAATGAATTTCCTGAGCATCGGGTTCATGTCAACAGCGTGCTGCTGCGCAATCTCCTCGTAAAGCTTGTACACAATCATAACAGTCAGCAGAAGCCCTGTGCCTGAGCTCAGCGCGCCCATGACATCAGCGAATGACGCAAGAAACCCAACCGTGATTGCGCCCATAACAGTCAATGCAGGGATATACCTGTCAAGGAGGCTTTCAACAACCCTCTCGTCCCTCCTGAATCCAGGAATCTGGAGGCCGGACGACATTATCTGCTTTGCCTGGCTCCTTGCATCCTGGCCTGCAGTCTTCACCCAGAACAGCGAGAACAGGACCGCGCCGCCCATCATGATGAGAGTGAACACTATAATCCTTGGGATTATGTCAGCAAAATTCAGGCTGCCTGTAGCAAGGTTATTGACGAGGTTAACAGGCCTAATCAAGGATACAAACCCTGTGGACTGGCCTGCAGGGTTGAACGTGCCCAGAAACGTGAAGCCCTTGCTTTGAAGGAGCCTGGCCCAGAGCTGTACGTTTGCCAGCAAAGCAGCTGTCAGTATGACTGGAATGTTGCTCGTGTAAATGAATGCGAGAGGCCACCTCACACCATGCCCCCTAATCCTCCCGAAAGACAGGGGCAGTTCAACCTTCATTGACTGAGCGTAAACAGCTATTACAAAAACCAGAAGCGTTGTCCCTATCACAAGCAGGTTTGCCATAACCTGCCTGAAGTCGCCCTGCACAAAAAAGTAAAACACTGCCAGCAAAGCGCCCACCGGAGCCTCGCCGGTTGTGAAGGCAAAGTTGCCTGTTGAGTTGAGCGGGCTAAGCAGCCTGAGAATTATTTCTTTTGAAACGCCGGCTGCTATGAACAGGCTCACGCCAGAGCCAAATCCCCACTTGCTGACAACCTCATCCATGAACAGGATAAGAAGCCCGCCTATAGCCAGCTGAAGCACAAGCATAAGATTGCTGCCATTTGCGCCAGGAGCCAGCCCCCCAGTGTAAACATAAACCATCGCCTCAAAAACAATAAAGGCCATCGACAACCCCTTCTGGACACCCTGAAACAGCTTCTTTCCATCTGGAGTTGTCAGGTCAAACTTAAGCACGCCAGAGCCGTTCAGGAGCTGCAGCAGGATTGAAGCAGTGACTATCGGGCCAATGCCCAGCGAAATTATCGAGCCAAACTCAGCGCCAAGTATGATAGAAAGAAACTGGAACTGCGAAAGGGAATTTGCGCCAAGGCCGTGAAGCGGGATGAGGCCAAGAGCGAAAAACAGGACAAGCACTATGCCAGTCCACTTAAGCTTCTGATTAAATGGAAGCTTGCGCTCTGCAGGGCCAGCCACTTCAGGCAGATTCAGCAAAATGTCCTTGACTCCCATAGCACGACCTTCGTTAGATATTCGTTAAATATTTCACTGCTGTTTTGTTCTAGGTGCAGAAGCCTGAGCTGCTGTTGCTGATTTTACTGCACTATGTTTTTTTGACAGTGAAACTTCCCCGCCGGCTTCCTTAACAGCTTCAACAGCGCGCGAGGACGCATAATCAGCGGTTATCACCAGCTTCTTTGTGGCCCTGCCTTTCCCGAGGAGCTTGTCAAAGCCCAAGTCCCTGATATTGACGACAAAGGCGCCGCCCTGCAGCTTTGCAGCATTTGATTTCACAAGCTTTTCAATGTTCTCGTTAAGGTATTCAATGTTGACAGTCTTGTGGTGAATGGCTC
>JAHFTU010000007.1:11278-12623 GCA_023269295.1 Candidatus Woesearchaeota archaeon
CCCAAGTCCCTGATATTGACGACAAAGGCGCCGCCCTGCAGCTTTGCAGCATTTGATTTCACAAGCTTTTCAATGTTCTCGTTAAGGTATTCAATGTTGACAGTCTTGTGGTGAATGGCTCCCTTGTGGACAAAGCCGTGCTTGCCAAAGTATTGCCCGTGCCAGATTGAAGGCTTGTTCTGGTCAGCCCTCTTGCCAGTGCCGGCATTTCCCTTGCCTCCCCTGTTGCCAGAGCCACGGTGCTTCTTCTTGCTCCCCCAGCCGTGGGTATGGCTGCCCCTGAATTTTACGTCCTTCTTTCTTCGGTTTACAGTCATAAAGCATCACATCATTAAATCATTTTCCTGAGCAATTCGTTAATCTTCTCTTTCCTGTCACCAAGTGCGCCAGAGCCGCCAGCGAATGACGCCTTGATGCCCCTCTTGCCAAGGCCTCCCTTTGCAGGGCTCAGCCTGAAATACGGCCTGTAATTCTTGCCATTTAAGCTTACGAAGTGCTGGTTCCTGTCGGTTTCAGCCACAGCCTCGCCGCGCTTTTCCAAAAGCAGCT
This sequence comes from Candidatus Woesearchaeota archaeon, assembly GCA_023269295.1. Lineage (GTDB taxonomy): Archaea > Nanobdellota > Nanobdellia > Woesearchaeales > UBA10216 > UBA10216. The sequence continues at coordinate 11,828 of JAHFTU010000007.1, forward strand.
TTAAAGTGTCAGCGTCAACTTGGCCCCATGTTATGTAGTCCTTCGCCTTCTTTATCATGCCAACAAAGCCAGGGCTGTCTGGAACAATCGTGCAGTGGTTGACATGCCTGATGTTAAGCATATGAAGCGTTGCCGCAACATCGCCCTGCAAGCCAGTCGTTCCCCTTAGCCTGATTACCGCAATCTGCTTTTGCTGCTTTTCCATCACCATCACATTGTAATTTAATTGCTATTAAAGTTGCTAAGTTTTTACACCTTCAATTATGCCCAAGCTTTCAGTATTCTCTACCTGCAGCTTTCTTTCACCCAGGCTTTTGAGAGCCGCGAAGCACGCTGATGCAAGGTTGATGGTTGTCCTAGTCTGGCCGAAGGTCTTGCTCCATACGTCGTTGATGCCTGCGAGCGCAAGGATTTTCCTGCACTCCTCAGCTACCCTCAAGCCGCTGCCCTTTGGGGCAGGCCTGAGCTGAATAACAACCGAGCCGCACTTGCCGGACACGCTGAATGGGATTGTGTGGGGGGTTCTGCAGCCGCATTGCCAGCTGCCGCATCCCCTCCTGATTTTGATTATGTTGAGTTTGGCATTCCTCGTGGCTTTTTCCCTTGACAAAACAGTCTCCTTAGACTTGCCATAGCCAATCCCGATGTAGCCGTTCCTGTTGCCAATGACAACCATTGTTGCAAAGCTGGGCTTGTTGCCCTCAGCTGTCTTTTTCTGCGTCTGCTTGAAAGCCCTTCGCTGGCCGCCGCCAAACTTGCCCTTGGACTGGCCAATCAGGAGCAGGTCGCTGCTCAA
>JAHFTU010000007.1:12723-14179 GCA_023269295.1 Candidatus Woesearchaeota archaeon
CATCCTTTGCCCCTTTCAGGGCTGCAAAAATCTTGCCGCCTCTCGTAACACTTTGCAAGCCAATATCAGGAGTTACCTCGCCTATTTTTCCGGCAATGGCAGCCTTTGCCAAGAGCATTCCTGCAAGGTAAGCCGCTGGAATGTTCTTGCAACTGTGCTTCCAGCCAAGCTCCCTGAGCTTCTTGGAAGTGACCGTAAGCCTTACCTTGTCGCCTGCTGCCTCAAAATCAACGACCTGAAGGATTATGCTCCCAAGAGTTTTCCTGACCACAAGCCTCGGCAGGCCTGACTTTAGCAGCGCAAGCCTCTTCCTGTAGTTTGTCCTTCCGGACAGCTTCCTTGCAAACTGAACAGCAATCACGCTCTTCATTTTCCACCCCCAATAGCAGCATTAGATGACGGCTTTGACTTCAAAACTCCCCTCTCAGTGAGGAAAAGCTCAAGGTGCCTCTTGCTCCTGAAAAAGCCGCCCTTGATTTTCTTGTAAACCTCAACGAACAGGACCTTGTCGACAACCTTGGAGACCCTTAGCGATTGCAGGTAGCTCCGCTGCAGCCTTACCCTGTGAACCCAGGCAGTCTTCCTGACAGTCCTGGCACCGGCTGCGCCCTTCCTGCTGCCGTGGCCTTTTCTCCTGTTCTTGCTCTTCTGCGCCTGTGCAACCCTGATTCTTGATTTTGACACGCCCCTTGAAGGGAGACTCCTTATTGCGCCCTGGTCTATCAGCGCCCTCAAGTCACTCTTCGTTATTGCTTCCTTTATTTCGGCAAGCCTTTCAGTATCAAACACTACTTTCTTGGGCGAGCACCCAAAAATTCCAGCTGCCAGCCGCTTTTGAACCCCAAGCATCATTTTTTCATCACATTGCCTTTGTTGTAAGGACCTTGTCCTTCTCTGCCTTCTCGGCTTTCTTCTTAGCCTCGTCGTCAACCTTGCTTTCTATGTCACCTGTTGCTGCCTGAGCTTCTTTCTTCTCTGCGGCAGCAGGCTTCTTTACTTCGGCTTTTACCTTTCTCTTCTGGAGTATCGCGAGCCTGCGGCTCTTTCTGGAAGCCATGCCCTCGCCCATCTTCTTTGCCATTTCTTCAATGTTAAAGTTCAGCAGCTTCAGCTTTCTTTCTGCAGCAACCTTTGCTATCTGCGCCTTTTTCTTCATACTCACAGATGCTGAGATGATAACGCCATGGTCGGCCTTGACTTTCTCCAAGTCAGCAACATTCCTGACAACAATCGGGAACAATCCTTCGGCTGTAGCGCCCTTCACGGCAACTGGCGAGCCATAGCCCGGCTCAATGTACCTTGGATTGCCCTTTCTCCTCTCGCGCATCTTATTCTGGAGCCCCTTGGGCCTCTTCCACCTGCCAGCAAACCTTTTCTTAGGGTCGTTGGAGTTCTGAATCTGGAAATTAGGCTTCCTGCGCTTCATAGCCTTCCTCACTTCAAGCAATTTTGCGTT
>JAHFTU010000007.1:14279-19440 GCA_023269295.1 Candidatus Woesearchaeota archaeon
ATGTCCTTGCCGTCCTTTATGGTGATGTAAATCCCGTCTGCAAAAACCCTCCTGTCATAATTTGAGCGCTTTGTGAGCTGCTCGATTGAAGCAGCTGTCTGCCCGGCAGATTCCCTGCTCGCAGACTCCACCATCACATCAGCGCCTTCAACCTTCACCTTTACGTCTTCCAAAAGCACCAGCTCCCTCGGCGTCCTTTCGCCAAGGAAATTCTTGACAACAAATTTCCTGCCTGAAACTGTTGCTGTGATTGGGAAGTGAGTGAAACAAATCTTGAGCTTGTATGCATGGCCATCGGTAACCCCAGCCACCATGTTAGCCACGTGAGCCCTCAGGCTTCCAATCACTTTCTTCTCGCTCTTGCCGGCCTTTTCTGCAGCAATGACAATCTTGCCGTCCTGAACTGAGACAATGACGTTTGGCCCGTTAATTTCCTTCACTGTCTCGCCCTTGGGGCCCTTCACAGTAACCACCCTGCCGCTGATGGACGCCGTAACTCCCTGTGGCAGAGCTATCACTTCAGTGAGCTTGCCCCTTCCAATTTCCTTCAATTCGCCCTTTGACATTTTTTATCAGACCAACATGACCTTTTAACAAAAGGTCAATCAAAAACTAATAACAATACGCCAGCAACCTGCCGCCAAAGCCCTTGGCCTTTGCCTCGGCATGCGTCATGACCCCCTTGGGAGTTGAGACAATCAGCACCCCAAAGTCCTTTGCAGGCAGGAACCTTTTCTCAAACTTCTCATAGCTTCCCATCGCAACTGAAAACCTTGGCTTTATCGCGCCGCACTTGTTGACAGCGCCGATGAGGCTTACCTCTACAATGTTGCCCCGGCCGTCCTCAATTATGGTGTAGCCGCCCACATACTTCTTTGCATTCAGTATGTCCAGCACCCTAGTGATTAGCTTTGAAGCAGGCTTTATGGTACACAGCTTCATTGCCTTGTGCTCGGCGTTGTTTATCACTGCCAGCACGTTTGCCAACGGGTCATTCAGCATTTTTCATCGCTCCTTAACTGTATTTTTTGAAACCAATATTTGTCGCAATATCCCTGAAGCACTTCCTGCAAAGTTTCAGGCCATACTTTTCAATGAAGCCCCTTGTGTTGCCGCAGCGCAGGCACTGCTTTATGCCCTTGCCGAATTTCCTGTCCTTGGGCTTGTTGAACTTAAGGTACTTCTGCAAAATAGTCGGCTTCGCCTTCAGCTGCGTGAACATTTTCTTATAGCTGCTTACTGTCATTCTGAAATCACCGTCACTCCGAATTTTTCCTTCATGAAATCAATGGCTTCCTGCTTGGTTATCCTGTGCCTGGCGGGAATCTTCCTCTTCATGACTTTCCTGCGCTTTATCCTGAAGCCAGGCCGCTCAAGAGTGACGCAGACCTCAAGCCCCATGATCCCGATTGCAGGGTCATAGTTTACTCCTGGGATGTCAATGTATTCAGGAATGCCGAACGAGACATTGCCTTCGCCGTCAAACTGGCTTTCGACAAGCTTACTGTCCCTTGACTGGATGAGCCTCTTCAGCAGCTCCACCGAGCCTGCCTTTCGCAGCGTGAGCTTGCACCCTATCGGAAGGCCCGGCCTCAGCCCCCAGTTCGGGATTCTCTTGTTAGTGAATGTCTTAATAGGCGCTATGCCGGTAATGGCCTTAAGCAGCTTCAGCCCCTTCTCGAGCTTCTCAGCACTCTTACCGGCGCCAATGTTGAGGGTTACCTTTGTAACCCTAAGCTGGCACATCACGTTTTCCTTGCTGCCCTGCTTGGTCACCATTTGCTGCTGCATCACTTTTGCCGCCATTTTGTTTCACACACTATCATTTAGCATTAAACCGAAACTACAGACTTAATCACTGGCTTGTCCTTTCCAATCACAAAGATGAATCTCTTCGCTGCCTCAACGACATCATTTCCGATCTTGACTGTGACCTTATCGCCGCTGATGTTATCCACAACGCCTGTCCTGCCGACATTGCTCCCGCCTATGAGGTAGGCCTGGCACCCGCTTTCAAGCTTGAAGTGCTGCGTCACGTCGCCCTTTGGAAGCGCAAGCACAACAGTGTCGCCTGTGCTGTGGGCGGCTGCGCCAAGCAAGCTTCTGCCGTCGTGAAGCGTGAGCTGAATCAGCCCCTTCCTGATAGACCTCTTGCCAGTTACCTTGCCGAGCTTCACAGAAGCCTCGCTTTCAGTCACTGGAACCAGCCGGAGTATGTTGTTCTTGTCAAGCAGCATCCTGTAGGACTTTCCGATGTCCTTGATTGTCAGGACATCCATGAGGCCAATCATGTACTTCTCATCCTTTCTCCTTGCTCCATTAACCAGGATTTCCTTGCTGTTAAGCACGCGCTTGCCCTCCTTTCTCGTGGCAACCAGCTTGAGCACATCCTTAAGCACTGTAATCAGGGGCATGCCCATTGCCATCTTGAAGCTGCCCTTAGGCATAGCTATGAACTTCCGCTCCTTCCTGTCCACCATCCATGTTGCCGGTGCTGCAATCCTCTTCAAGTGTTTCTTAGCCATGACAACCAACCCTTACTTTCCCTTTACGGGCTTTGATTTCTTCACAGCATCTTTTCTCATCAGTGAAGCTGCCCGTTTCTTGTCTTCAACGCTAATCTCGATGAGCATGAGGTTTGAAGGCCTGAGCGGGAAAAATGATTTTGTGCCATCCTTCCTGACGCGCCCGGCGCCGTCAACATAAACCGTACTTTTTCTCAGGTTTACTGTGTTAATCTTGCCTGTTGCCCCCCTGAACTCGCCTTTCATGATTTTCACAGTATCGCCTTCCCTTACGGTAAGGTTCCTCGTGCCGTGCCTGGCCTTCAAGTCAGGCGCAAGGGGCGCGGCAAGGAAATTCCTCTTCGCATGCAGCGCAGAGTTCATCCTGTACTTCCTCTGCTTTGACACCTTACTGCTTGACTTCCACGCAACTGAAAAAAGCTTCATCGTGACATTCAACCTCATGCAATCATACAATTATCGTGGCGAGTTTTGACACCATTGGCCAGCGCTCGGCAATCTCCCTTGGAAGCGCGCCCTTAATCAGGGTGCCCTTCGGGCTTCCGCTCTCATCCTTCAGCACAACCGCGGCGTTGTCCTCAAACTTTATCCTCTCGCCAGACTGCCTCCTGAACTCCTTGCGCTGCCTGACTATGACTGCAAACACAACCTGCTTCCTCATTTCAGGAGTGCCCCTTCTTACTGATGCCATTATCATGTCCCCGACCCCGCCGGAAGGCTTTCTTCCCGCCACTGTCTTGGAGCCGAAAAATGAGATTACCCTGAGCAGCTTGGCGCCTGAGTTATCGCAGGTCTCCACGTAGCTGCCGTGGTTCAATGCCCGTGTTATCTTTGACTTTATTGGCTGCATGGTTAATCACATCAACATTAGTATTTCCTTACTATGACAAAGTGCTTGGTCCTGCTCAGGGGCCGGCACTCTATTACGTCAACCTTATCGCCTTCCTTTGCAGATATGCACTCTGGATTGTGAACCTTCAGCTTTGACCTTCTCCTCTCGTACCTGTCATATTTTTTCAGGAAAGCCATCCGCTCAATCACTATGTTTGCAGTCCTCCTCATCTTGGCAGACGAAACTACGCCTGAAAGGCGCCTGCCGTGAAGCCTGAGCTCCCCGTGGAAAGGGCAATTGCCATCTGTGCACGGCGCATCAGGCTTTGCAAGGCCCAGCCCAGTCACGTCTTCCTTAACGCCCTTTTCCGCATTGATTTTTTTTATCTTTGCTGCCACTTTCTCACCTTGAATTAATCACAGTCATCGAATCTCAATTGTTGCCGGGGCAAAACCCATCCTTATCAATGACGCCTTTGTCTTTTGCCTGTGGTCGCCCTGAAGCTCAATCCTTCCCTGCTTCACAGTCCCGCCGCAGGCAAGGTCAGACTTGAGAGTCTTGGCAACATCCTTGAGGTCAATTGATTTTGCTTCCAAGCCCTCCACTATGGTGCTGAACTTGTCAAACTTTTTCTTAACCAGGTAAACGCGTATGCGCTGGCTTTCCTTTGCGATTGTCTCGCAAACGCATATCGGCATAGGCAGTCCACACTTGGGGCAAGTCTCAGTCATGCTTTCGGGTTCAGCCTCCTCTCGTTGATTATTGTCAATATCCTTGCAATCATGCGCTTGTCCTTGCGAATAGCGCCGGGATTCTTTGGAATCGTGCCTATGGCAACCTGTGCGTTGTACTTCATCAGTTCCTTCCTGAGCTCAACTATGCGCGACTTAAGCGCATCCTCGCTCAGCGACTTAAGCTCCTTCACTACTTTCATCTTTAACCTCAGCTTTATCTTCCTTCAATTCAACTTTGCCAGCAGGCACTTCAGCTTTTTCTGATGCGGCGTCTTCAACTTTCTTTGCTTTTGGCTTTGCAGGCGACTTTCGCTTTTTCGGGGCCTTGTCCTTTGCTTCCTTTTCAGCCTCGTCTTTCTTGCCTTCAACTGCAGCTGCAACTTCTGCTACAACCGCCTGCCCTGGTTCAGCAACAACAGCCCCTTCTGCAACCTCAACCACTGGCCCAATAACAGCCTTCTCTTCTTCCTTCATCTTAATCTCATCAGGCATGATTATGCCAGAAGGCATTATCCTGACCTGGATGCCAATGATGCCTGGCTTCAACAGCGCAGCGTGAATTGTCGTGTTGACAAAAGACATTGCAGCATCGCCGCATTTCCTCAGGTAACCTCCGGCTACTCTCCAGCTCTTTGCCCTTGCACCAGGGAGCTTTCCAGACAGCCTGATTTCAACGCCAATGGCGCCGGAAGCCAAAACATCCTCCGATGCCTTGTGCATGATGCCCTTGAAGCGGTTGGAGCCAAACCTCTCAAGGTCAGAAGCAATCTTCTCAGCAACAATCCTCGAGTCAAGGTTCGGGTTGCTTACCTCGGCAATCTCAACCTGAGGATTCTCAAGCCCAAACTTTTTCTTCAGAACCTCAGTCAGCTTTGAGATTGTCTGGCCCTTCCTGCCTACAATGAGGCCAGGCCTTGAAGTGAAAATCACGACTTTCTCGCCCAAAGGAGTGCGCTGCAGTTTTGTGTGGCTGTGGCCAGCGTTCTTCAGGGTCTCAGACACAAACTCCTGAATCTGGAACTCCTTCTTCTTCTGCTCCACAAATTCGCGCTCAATCATTTTTTCACTTC
>JAHFTU010000007.1:19540-22316 GCA_023269295.1 Candidatus Woesearchaeota archaeon
TGACAACAACCTCAACATGGGTGCGCTTCATCCTTCTCCCCCTCTGCCTGCCGAAATGCCACGACAATGCGCCCTTGTTGGCGAGGATGCTGCTCACGACGAGCTTTGTTGAATCAAGGCCCTTGACCTTTGCATTGGCCTGGGCCTGCTTAAGCAGCTTTATGACCTGAACGCATACTTTCTTGGGATACTTTCCAGGCCCAACTCCCCCTGGCTTGTGGCCAGTGCCGCCCTTTCCGTATCTCCTGACTGGTATTGCAATCTTCTCTTCCATGACATCCTCAAGCAGCCTTACTGCTGTTGCAAGCTCCCTGCCCTTGACAAATGTGCACAGCTCAACAGCCTTCTTTGTTGAAATAGGCAGGGCAACGCCTAAAGCCCTCGCCATCTTCTTTTCATCATAAGGTGTTGCGTACTTCATTTTCAGTTGCCTTATCTTACTGATAGTGCAGCGCTGGACTTGGTTGCGCCAATGCCAGGTGCGTGGTGGACTACCTTCTTCCTTGTCTGCACAAACTCGCCAAGATAATGGCCGAGCATCTCTGCACTTATTGCAACCGCGACAAACTCCTTGCCGCTGTAAACCTTAACGCTCCTTCCAACCATTTCAGGAAGGATTATCATGCTCCTGACATGGGTCTTTGCATTCATCTTCGTCTTGATGTCCTCAAGAAGCGCCTTGTTCTCGTCAGTCAAGCCCTTAGCCAGGCTCCTGCGCTGCCTTGAAGGCAAAAGCGCTGCGAACTCCTTCAGGCTCATCTTCTTGAGCTCTTCAATGCCCTTTCCGCGGTAAACGAATTCCTTTCGTGCCATTTTTGTTACACCATCAACTTATTTACGAATTACAACTTCCTTCGGCCAGTTCTCCTAGGCCTGATGTGGCCGACCATGCCGCCAGGCGAAGCAAACCTCTTTGCAATCGTAGGCTTGTTCTTCTTTGAGCTCCTTGAGCCACCATGAGGGTGAGCGACAGCGTTCATTGCCTGGCCCTTGACCTGAGGCCAGAACTTGTTCCTCGCCATCTTCCTGAACATGTTGTTGCTTGCCTTCAGCAAAGGCTTCTCTGTCCTGCCAGCGCCAGCCACGAGACCTATTGTCGCCCTGCAACTCGGGCTGAACGCCCGAAGCTTTTTTGACGGCAAAATAACGTTAATTTCCTTGTCTGACTTTGCAACTATTTTCGCAGCCAAGCCGGTAGTGCGGACAAATTTTCCGCCATCGCCAGGCGAGCTTTCGATGTTATATATAAGCGTGCCTTCCGGAATCTGCGAAAGAGGAAGAGTGTTGCCCCTTGCAATTTCAGCTGCAAACCCTGCCTCAACCTCGTCACCAACCCTCACGCCCTCAGGGGCAATCTGCAGCGCCTCCTGGTTGTCATCATAGCGAACCCTTACGATTGGCGCATAATGGCCTGAGCTGTGCTCAAGCGAAACAATAGTGCCTGTGACTTTGCCAATCCGCTCAGCGTCTGTGTAAGCCCTGTGCTTAACTTCGCCAATGTAGCGGAAGCTTGGAGCCCTGAACCTAATCGTTCCCTTCCCCCTCCGCTGCTGAATCAGATTCTTTCCCATTTGACCTTTTCCGAAAACCTAAATCTTGCTTTGGCAAGATTGGGCCCAGTCGACTGCTGTCGACTTGGGGGTCAATCAAAAACGGCTAAACGTTCCTGATCAACCATTCATTATACCATACCTAACTGAGTTGCAACGTCAATTGCAGGATTGTCCTTGCTGAACTTAACATAAGCCCGCTTCTTTCCAAGTAGTATGTAAGTGTTAACTCCCACGACCTTCACCTTGAAGAGGGACTCAACAGCTTTCCTGACATCGGACTTTGTTGCCTTCTTGTCAACAACAAAGAGCAGCTTGTTCTCTGCCTCCATGTTCCTCAATGTCCTCTCGGTGCTGACCGGGTACTTGATTACGTCCTGCAAATTCATTTTTACCACAACACTTTCATTATTTACGTGAACAGCTTATCCTTAGCCAATCTCTCAATGGCTGCTGCTGTGAACAATGTCAATCTTCCAGGCGCTGTTCCCGGAGCAAGCATGTGCGCGTTGAGCCGGTTAACGACTGCAACATCAACTCCCCTTATGTTCCTTGCTGACTTCAGAAGCTTTGATGCCTCTGTTGAAACAACAATCAAAGGGCCTTTCTTTACCCTGTACTTCCTGCCCCTGGTTTTTCCCTTGCCTGCTCGCACTGTCCTGCCTGAAATCCTTGCAATCTCGCCTTCAAAGCCGAACTTTTTCAGGGCATTCATGACGTCCTTTGTCTTGGTGACTTCCTCAAAGCTAGTGGAAGAAATGAACGGGAAACCTTTTGGCACAATGTGGCCCCTGCCGCTGACAATTGAAGAAACCATCGTGGCAGCCAGCGCTGACCTTATTGCCTTCCTGTTTTCGTTCTTGTTGATTTTCTTTGCCCAAATCTTTTCAGCCTTTGGAGGGTGGGCCTGCCTTCCGCCGACTGTGCCAGGAGCCAGAGCACCGGTCCAGTTGAACCTCGTGCCGCTTCTGCTCATTGTTTTTCTTGGAACCCTTGAAATGCCATGGCCATAAGCGCCCTTGAAGTCCCTCCTTCGCCTTGACAGCTTTGCAGAATAGCGCTTGCCTGCCTCAGGGTCAGAGCCGTAAGGCTGCCGCGCCTTGCTCTCTATGGACAGCACTGCCCTCGCTATGAGGTCTGGGTGGAATTCCTCGGCAAACTGCTGCGGCAGCTCAACCTGCCCCACAGTTCCCTTTTCCGAATCAACAACATTGACTTTCATTTTT
>JAHFTU010000071.1 GCA_023269295.1 Candidatus Woesearchaeota archaeon
GTTGCTGACGAGTCAAAGTCGCTTTTCACCATAACTGTCAATGGCTTTGGCAAGCGCAGCCCTGTAAGCGACTACAGGCTTATTTCAGGGGAGGCTCCGGAGTCATAAACATCCAGACAACTGACAGGAACGGCCCTGTTGCGGCCATTGCCTCTGTCACAGGTGATGATGATATTATAGTCATAAGCAAGAAGGGCAACATAATCCGGGTTGCAGCGCAGGGCGTTTCAGAAATCGGCAGGAACACCCAAGGCGTCAGGCTCATGCGCCTTGAGCAGGACGATTCTGTTGTCTCAATAGCCAAGCTGCCAAAGGAGAGCGCTAACGGCAGCAGCAATGGTGATAATGGCTCGGGTGAGATGGCAGGTGCGCAATAGCCGCAGAATTAAGCTTGCTGGTCGCATTCAATGCCTATGCTTTATTTAAATTTAAAAGCAGATGAGAAAGGATTTTCCTACTTTATTTTGGCAGTGGCTTTGGCACTCCAGGTTTTTGTTTCCATTTATGGTTTTGGCTTTTCAGAGGACGCTTATGTTCATGCCGAGATTGCGAGGGTTGTTGCCAATAACCCGATTTATCCGGCTTCATATGAGCCTTTGGCGCCTGTGCAGTTTACTTATCCGCCGCTTTTTCACTATTTCTCGCTGGTTCCGTATTTTTTTACTCATGACTTCCTGCTTGCCGTTAACATTGTCGGATATTCCGCCGTTGTGATTTTCCCATTGGCGATGTTCTTTGTAGGTTCTCTGTTTGGCTTGAGGGTGGCCGCTTTCTCAGCCCTGTTTTCTGTAATAATATCCAGTTTTGCCCGTGTTTATTTCTTTGGTGAATTTCCGCAGGTCCTTGCCACAGTCCTGCTTTCATTCTCCTTTTATTTCTATGTAAAAAGGAGGTATTACGTTTCAGGAACATTTCTTGGCCTTGTATCTCTCTCGCACGCTTTTATAGGCCCTTTTTCTTATGTGATGGCGCTTTTTCTTTTGGCAATCGATTTTGTTAAAAAAAATTTTAGTGCTTTTAAGCTGCTTGTTCCAGCTGTTGCTCTTTCCTCATTTTGGCTGTTAAGGTATTCATTGATTGTGCTGAATGCCTTTCATAGCGAATGGAATAATGTTGTTAATTATTCTGCATACCCTGGCGTCATAAGTTTGGCTATTTTCTCAGAGTACCTCATTAATGCTGTCAACCCTGTGCTTCTGCTTCTTTCTTTTGTTGGAATGTTTTTTGTCATAAAAGCAATTCTTGCCAAGGGTTTTTCTGCGCCTAAGCATTACTTTGGGCTTTTGTTTCTGTTTTTGACGACTTTTTCATTTACGATTTACCATTTTCCCCCATTTCAGCTTAAAATGCTTGATTTGCTTACTATCCCTGTTGTGCTAGGGGCAGCCATCGCTGTTGATAGGTCTCTGTCGCTTGTTCTTAATCAAAAGCGCTCTTTCCTCATTGCGGCAGCCGTTCTGTTTGCGCTATTTATCGCTGCTTCTTTTATGCTTGGTCCTATCCGTACCATAAATGACTACAAAGCCCAGAAGTTTCATATCCCTGAAGAGGTAAAGCAAGCCGCTCTCTTTTTGGAAGGTTACGATAAGAATTTGTCCAGGATTATAGTGGTAGATGAGTATAGGCGGTATGGCAAGTCAGAGCTGATTGTAAGCAGGCTGTCAGGCAAGCTTCCGCTTGACGCTGTTATATCTGACCTTGAGTCATATTCTCCCGAATACCAGCAGCGCCTTTCTGACCGGCAAAAAATAATAAGCTTCTTTAATTCCGATAGTGCAAATTCTGGCAATGCGAAAATGGAAGCTGCAGCCAGCACTGCTGCCTTGTTGCAAAAGTATGGCATCAGGTATGTTTTCGCTAGAAATTGTGTCCTTGGGGAGGCCATATTCAGGGATGCAGCTGTAAGTGTCTGTCAGGTTTAAATGTGCAAACTCTTTTTAAGCAGTTGTTGTTAGCTCGGTTCTATGATGAAAGCAGTAAAGGCAGCAAAAGAAGCAGCGCTGTATGCTGGCGCCCTCACAACCCATCCTGGCTTTGAGGGCATAGCAGCCGCAGAGATTGCAGAATTGGTTGGTGCAAAAGCGTCCACAGCTGCAGCAGGGATTGTTACTTTCCCAATTAAGAATTTGACTGACCTTTGCAAGTTGTGCTATCTTTCCCAGTCAGCAATTGCTGTGCTCTGCATGCTTTCAGAGTTTAAAATAGCCGCAACAGCAACAGCATCAGCGACAGCCGCCAACCTGAAAAAGAGCTTGGCACCTGCGGATTTGTTGCCGTGGTTTGGCAAGGGCGCATCGTTCAAGGTTTCGTTTGAGCCTGCCAACAGCAGCAGTTATGAGATTCCATCGTCAGAAATTGAGGCAGCTGCTGGCAGCGTTATTTTTGAGGCTGTGAAAAAGGCAACAGGCAGCTCGCCAAAAGTAAATCTTACATCCCCTGATGTTACAATTGCCATTGCAGCTTCAAAAAGCAGCGCGTTTTGCGGAATAGCCATTAACCCGTTTGATTTGAGCAAGCGCGAGTACAGGGTTTTCAGCCACTCAAGCGACATCAAGGGCAGCCTGGCTTATTCTCTGCTGCGCTTTGCAGGATATGAGCCCGGCACTTACCTGTTTGACCCTTTCACCCGCTCGGGAACAATCGCGATTGAGGCAGCATTATTCAGTTCGGGCTTTCCTGTCAGCCACTACCGCAAGGACGCCCTTCTCTCCGCGCTTTCACGGCTGCCGCCATTTTTAAAAACTGATTTTAATGACTTTTTTTCAGAAGTGGAAAATGGGTCTGAATCTGCCGCAGAGAAGAGGAACAAGAGCGTGAAGCCCAAGATACTTGCCTCGTCATCATCGATGCAGCATCTCCGGGGAGCAGAGAAGAACGCCAAGATTGGGGGTGTCAACAAGCTTATACGGTTCAGCCGCCTGGATATTGAGTGGCTTGATGCCAAGCTTGACGAGCGCTCGGTTGACCTTGTGGTCAGCTATCCTCCGCAGTTCAGGAGTACAGCAGGAAATGACCAGTTTGCAGTGGCAGAGAACAGGAAGCTGGCTGTTCTGTACAAGAATTTCTTTTATCAGGCTGACTTTTTCCTGAAAAAGAAGGGCAGGATTGTCCTGCTGCTGAAAAAAGGCAGCTATTTGAAACTGGCTCCATCGGCAGCAGCTTACAAGTTCAGGCCCGAAGTCATCAAGTCGTTCAGGATTGGCGCTGAGGAGTTTGAGATGGTCTCATTCACAAAGTAGGCAGCAGAAAACTTGTTAGAAACCTTTAAAAGCTTTTGAAATTCCTTCCCCTGACTGAAATGTTCACCCTGCTTGAGGTCATCCTTTTTGTTGTTTACATCATAACGCTCTACTACACGGTGTTCTGGCTTATTGCTTTCGTTGACTATGCGCCTGAGCAGCCTTCCAGGCAGCGCAGGTTGCCAAAGGTTTCTGTGATTGTGCCTGCCCATAATGAGGAGCTCACCTTGGAAAAGACGTGCAGGTCCGTGCTTGCCCTTGACTATCCAAGGGAGCTGCTTGAGCTCATTATCGTAAACGACGGCTCAACTGACAAGACATTGAAGATTGCCAATTCAATCAGGCGCTCCAGCAAGAGGACAGTGAAAGTGCTCTCCCAAGAGAACATGGGAAAGTGGAAAGCAATGAACGCTGGCATAGCAGCTTCCTCTGGCGAGTTTGTTGCGTGCCTTGATGCTGATTCAACCATAAGGAATGATGCGCTGGGCAAGATGCTGCCCTACTTTTCTGACCCTGAAATGGCTGTTGTGCTGCCCATGCTGTATGTTGACTCGCCGAAAAACCTCTTGCAGAAGGTGCAGTGGCACGAGTATGTCATTAACATGTTTTACAGGAAGGTTGCCGGCTTCCTTAACTGCATCCACGTTGCGCCTGGCCCTTTCAGCCTTTACAGGAAAAGCGTTCTTCTTGAGATAGGCGGCTTCAGGGAGGGCTTCAAGACCGAGGACCTTGAGATTTGCATGAGGCTCCAGAGCAGGCATTACAAGATTATGCAGACAACCGAGACCGAGGCTTACACAGAAGCTCCAGGCACGCTGGGCGAGCTGTACAAGCAGCGCAAGCGCTGGAACCTGGGCTCCACGCTCAACATTCTCTCGTACAGGGGCATGCTTTTCAACCGGAAGTACGGCGACTTTGGCGTTTTTCAGCTGCCTATTATCTTTCTGGCTACTTTTTTGGCTTCAGTCCTGCTCGTTGTGACCGCTTACCTGAGCGTGCTTAAGCCGCTTTCTGAAAAGTTCATTCAGCTTAGGCTCATTAATTTTGACATAATCTCTTACATTGTCAATTACCATCCACACTTCAGCCTTCTGGACATTAACTTTTTCCGCTCTTTCGTATCCATCTCATTTTTATGCATCAGCATTTCAGTGCTTGTCATGGCGCACCGTGCAATCAAGAGGAAGGTGGTATCTCATGGCTTGCTGGCTGCCGTTGTTTTCATGTTCTGGTATTACCTGTTCCTTGGCTATGTGAGGCTTGTCATAATTAAGGATCTGCTTTTGGGCAGGAAGAACAAGTGGTAAAAATGAGGGAAATAAACCAGCGGCGCTATGTTCTTGCAGGCATCCTTACCGCTATGGTGTTTGTCCTTGGTCTGCTTCTTGGCTTTGTGATTGAGGGCAAGAGGGTTGAGCTTATCCAGGATGCTTCAGATGAGGCCAGGGTCGCTATCAGCAGCCTCCAGCTCCAGTATGCCTTTATTGACCAGCTTTCGCAGGTTGGGAACTGCGCCGAGTTTATGAACGCGTTTGACAAGAATGTTGAGAACCTTGAGACAGCGAGGATTAAGCTTTCCAATTACCAGTCTCAGGCTACTGTGAACAGGAGGGAATTTGATCTGCTGTACAGGAACTACATTACTTCGCAGGTCCAGTACCTGCTGCTTTCCATGAAGGCAAAAAAGCTGTGCGATAGCGACGTTGTGAATGTGCAGTACTTCTTTTCAAAGGACTGCAAAACCTGTGACGATCAGTCATTTATACTGACTTTCCTTAAGCAGAAGTTTAATCAGAGGCTTCTCATTTTTGGCTTTGACACGTCTTTTGACAAGGAGCCTCTTCTGAACCTCATGGTCAGAACTTATAACGTCACCAGTTTTCCAACGGTCATTATTGAAGACAACAAATATGCAGGTTTCATGTCCAAGGATAACATCACAAGCACAATCTGCGGCCTTTACGAAGCTGCCCCTGATTATTGCTCCCAGTGAGAAGATTAACCGTATATTATGGCAAGGCTGGTTGCCAGGTATAAGGCGGCAGCGCATATCATCTTTCTGTCCTGAAACACCTTGTTGAATGTTCTTGCCGCAGGGTCGCCTGTTTCGAGCAGGTGCATGTACCTTAAAACAAGGTACAGTGCAATCGGAAGGGTGAACACCAGTTGCGGCTTATTGCCCAAAAATGTGTAAAGCGCGTATGAAACAAGGAGAACAGTGGCGCTCATCTGGAGCATGAAGTTCAAAGTGCCTTCAGAGTATTCCCCAAGCAGCTGCCTGTGCTTTTTGGCGTTTGACTCCATTTGAATTTTCTCGGATTTTCTCTTCCCTGCAGCGAGGAACAGGGCAAGGAAAAATGCCCCGACAACAAGCCAGGGGGATACCCATACCTTGATTAGCTCAGCGCCCGCAACTGCCCTTAGCACGTAATTGAATGCCAGGCTGATGACGTCAAGGAACAGCTCTCTCTTAAGGAGAAGGGAGTACAGCGATGAAACAGCAAACATTGCCGCTGCTGTGAGAAAGAATCTTTTGTCAATGAGGTATGCAGAGCCCAGCGATGCGATTGTGAGTATAACCGCTAGGGCTATGGCGCTGGGCACGCTTATTTTCCCGCTTGCCAGCGGCCTGTCAGCCTTTTCCTTGTTGTGGCGGTCTCTTTCCCTGTCAATGACGTCGTTTATTATGTAGTTGGCTGATGACAGCAGGCACAGCAGAATAAACCCGCCAGAAGCCAGTCCAAGCAGCCTGGGGTCAAGCAGGTTTCCAGAAAAATACAGCGCTAGGAACACTACAAGGTTCTTGTAGTATTGCTCTGGCCTCAGCAATTTTAAGTATTCATTTGTTTTCACTTAGAATCCCCTCGTATCTTTCCACAGCGGCTTTTGCCCCGAAGTTTTTTATGATGTCCTTCCTGCTTTTAACGTATTTTCTCCTTTCCTTTATTATTCTTACTGCTGCCGCAGCCAGGCTTTGCTCATCCCTTTGAGGTATGATTAGCCCCATCCCTGTTTTTTCTACTGGAACCCTGACGCCAGGCAGGTCAGTTGCCACTACCGGGGTTCCGCAGAGCATTGCCTCGACTTGCACGATGCCGAAAGCCTCAAGCGGGTCTATGCTTGGTAGCACCAGCACGTCGCAAGCTGAATAAAATTCGGGCAGCTTTTCATACGGCACGTTCCCGAGCAGCACAATCTTTTCCCTGTGCCTGTCAATGAGCTCTTTTATTTCGTTGATCACGCTGCCGCCGGCAACATTGGCATATTCGCCTGCAAAAACAAAATTAGCATTTGGAATTTCCTGTAGTATTGCAGGAATCGCCTTGAGCAGGTAAGGCAGGCCTTTCTCATAAACAAACCTTCCGGCAAAGCCAATTGCCTTTCTCCCTCCCAACCCGTTCATTTTTCTGAATTTTTTTGCGTCAGTGCGCTTAAAATGGTTTTCATCGACAACAGGATTGCAGTATTCGCACTTGCCAAGGCAGTGCTTGAGCAGCCTTGAATGTTTGGCGTAGTCTTGGGTGTAGGTGATGATTTTTTTCGCTTTTTTAACCGCTGCTGCAGCCGAGACGTAATAAGATTTCTCTATAAGCTTATCAACAGGTGTGCTGCCAAGCCGCAGGTCGCAATGGTAAGTCACAACGGCCTTTGGAATGAG
>JAHFTU010000072.1 GCA_023269295.1 Candidatus Woesearchaeota archaeon
AGAAAGCCCTGAAGCTCCTGACTTACAACCTTTACTCCCTATTTGCGAACACTTGCCTTCTTGAGCAGACAACGCGGCCATTGCAAAGCATGCAATACAGCGGAAAGCTAATTGACAACGGCTGGAACCTGCTTGTTTTTCCAGAGGGCGAACGCACTGACACGGGAAGAATGAAGCCGTTCAAGCAGGGAATAGGGGTGCTTGCCTACGAGCTCCGGGTTCCAGTCGTTCCACTAAAGGTAGAGGGGATTTTTGACATATTCCCGAAAGGCAGCGTTCTTCCAAAAAAAGCCGGAAAAGTAACTGTCAAGATCGGCAAACCAATTGCTTACGGCCAGCTTAGGGATAAATCATACATAGAGATAACGAAAGCTTTCGAAAATGCTGTTGAGAAATTATGATTCCCAAACCCAAAACCTTTAAAAGCTGCCTGTAACTCTTCTTGGTTGACCTTTTCGGCAAGGAGGTTCTTGATCGACCTTCTTCCTAAGAAGGTCGTGCCGCGGTCGCGTAGCCTGGTATCGCGGTGGATTGCTAAAAACTTCGTGTTTTTTGGAAACCTACGATACCACACAAGAATTCACTGTCCGAAAGGACTCGGGGGTTCAAATCCCTCCCGCGGCGTTATAATCATTGACTTCGAAAGCATTTTGGCGTGCTATTGGGACAAGAACCCTTGTGGCTGAACGTAGAGAAACCAAGCCATAATTTACGCTTTCAGCCGCTTCTTTATCTCCTCCCTTAGCTTTTTGATGTAGAGGCTAAATTGAAGCTCTACTTCTTTCCAGTCTGTGGAGTCCACTGGAGTGCCATAATAGTTAATTCCGTTCCTTTTTGTCCTCACCTTTTCAAAGAAATCCCAACTGAACTCCAGTTGCGGATATTTTTCGCAGAGATACGCGAATAGGCACTGGTGATTGTCGATTTTCACCTTTTCAAACTGCAAGAATGACTCTGCCAATTCATGCAACGCATCGTAATAAAGCTTATAGATGCTATTCCAGTGGTTGCTGCTCTTCGGAATGTTTTTCTTGAGAATATTTGCAGATTCCACATCGCCCTCTGAAATGGCAAGCGTCACTTTTATCTTCTCTTCACCAACCTGCTCCGTGATAATAATTTTTCCTTCTCTTTTGCACTTCCCGAATGCTTCTTTCTGAGTCAGGTATTCAGGCATTTATTCCCACCCTCACAAAATCTATATCTCCTTTGACAATGGTGCCTTTAATAATATTCCTGATTAAGCCTTCACCAAACTTGTGCAAATCCTCTTTTTTGTTGCAAGTGAATACTTGAATGTCCCTATTGAGCTTTATCTCATAACCCGCCAGCTTTAAGCCCTCGGTTTCCCCATATATAAATAGGTCTATATCGCTTTCTTTGTACCAGTCTGAGCGTGCAAAGCTTCCAAAAATTATCACAGTTTTTGCTTTTTGCAGGGAAGCCAGGTGATTCAAGAAGCCGCTATCATATAGCTTGTTTAACGCGAACAATCTTTTCCTGTTCTTATATGATGGAGATATATAATGGCTTACATAATAAGGCATTTTGCCCTGCTTTTTTATTCTTCTGATTAATCCTTCTTCAACAAACTGTTTCAGCCACCTATCTGCCTTACTTCTGGTAATCTTTGCTTCCTCAACAATTTCCTCAAAATGCCATTCCTTTGTTGGCTCGTTGAAGAATAAACTGAGGATATTTCCCTCCTTACTTTCCATAATAGTACCCTTTATAGGCACTATTATATAAGCTTTTTCCTTATTGGTACTAAACAGGCTGAGAAAGAAGCATATAGAACGAGCCTGCAACTGACGCTTTCCACTCGCCGATTTGAGATAACTCCAGCGGCGCTTTTTTCTTTTTTGTTTTTAGGTAAATAGATTTTTAAACTCCTACGTTCATTTTTCCCATATCATGAAAAGGGTGCTTTTACTTGTGGCTTTACTGGCCATGCTAATGGCTGCCTGTGTGCAGCAAAAAGCCGACATAAGCGCAGATTCTCAGAAAACCCAGCAAAACACAAGGCCGGTGCAGGATGAAAAGCACGAGACGGCCATGGCGTCTAATGACTTATTCCAGTTTGAGAATTACCTTGACATGCTCCTGAGCCAGGGGCATGGCATTGGCGATGACGTGTACGGCACAATAGTGGAGAGAATTGCCCGCATGGAGAAGGAAGGGGCAAGTGGCGAGCAATGGGAAAGAATAAAGGACAAAGCCGAACGGCTGAAGCCACAAAGCGGAGGCTCACCTGCGAAGCCTGAATCCGCATTTGCCTTGAGACAGAAAGGGCTGCTCAGCCCAAGGGGCTGCAACGGCACAGGCTCATTCAAGCTTGGAGCTTCACCAATGGCGCTTGAAGATATAGAGAAAATCCGCCCCATGGGGGGAATGACCAGCGTGCATATAACGCCCACCGACCACCAGTACTGGGATACGGTAGAATCAGATGGAAGGAGCGATGACAAAGCAAACATTGAAAGATTTAAAGTGTATGCGCCTGCTGATGGCTTCATAGTTGACATTGAGCAGCATACCGATTACAGGGTTGTGATAGAGCATTCCTGCACGTTTTACACCATATTCATCCACGTTGACAGGCTTTCTGGCAAGATAATGGCTGCTGCCGGCCTTAAGGAGGGCGAAGTAGGCAACCATGCCTGGCCGCGCATCCCTGTAAAAGAAGGTGAAGCCATCGGCACGATTGGAATCGGGAAAGTTGACTTTTCAGTGGTTGATGCAGATGTTACGCTGAAAGGCTTCGCCAAGCCTTCAAGCTATGAGGAAGGGGAGCCGTGGAAAATACATACTGTGGACACTTTTGACTATTACAAGGGGTCGCTGAGAAGCCAGCTTATTGCCAAAAACGTGAGAACAGCAGAGCCACTTGGAGGAAAAATTGACCATGACATTTCGGGCAGGCTCGTAGGTAACTGGTTCAAGGAGGGAACTAATGGGTACAAGTCAGACGAGAGCGAAGACTACTGGAAAACGCACCTAAGCGTGGCATACGACTCAATTGACCCATCCCAGATAATAATCTCAATAGGGAATTTTGACGGCAGGGGAGACCAGTACGGAGTAACTGGCAACTCGCCAGACCCTGCACATGTTGACGGGCTTGTAAAATATGAACTGGTGACTTTCGACTACTTTATTGGGGACACCAGCACAAAATGGAACCCTGCCAAGTTCTCGAATAACATCAAAGCCAGAAACCTTGGTGAAGTAAGAGGAGTTGCGCTTTTCGCGGTATTGCCTGAAAACAAGCTCAAGGCAGAATTCTTCCCAGGCAAGAAAGCCTCTGATGTCACGGGCTTCACATCAACTGCAATAATTTACGAAAGGTGATGCAAATGGCAAGATACGTGTGCACAGGAACCTGCGGCGGCTCAGTCAGCGAAGCCGAGTTTAAAAGAGGAAAGAACAAGTGCGGCACAAAGGGCTGCAACAGATACGGGAAGCAGCTTGTTATGGAGAAATAAGAGCACCTTCTTTTATTGCTGCAAATATCGCAAATGTTAATAAAGCCCGTAAAGCTCACTTTGTCCGAAGAAAATGACAGAACCGATAGACGATTTGATTGATAAAGCAATAGAAAACCTGCGACAAACTAGGAAGAGGGCTAAACTTATGAGCGGTCCCGTAGAAAAGTGGAGCATACCACGCTACATTGATGCTTTAGGTTTTGCTATGAGGGCAATGGATAACGTAAACGAGGCACTTCGAAGGCAAGGTTACAGCAACCACCCAGAATACGAGAGGCTGCAGGCGTCTGAATTGTTTTATCACAGGATGCTGAGGCTTGGCCACATTACGATTGGCTCTGTAATAAAGGCATTGGACAGACACGAGGTGCCTGAAGATGTCGTAAGAAGCGCCTGCGTTTACGCTTATCTTCACCCAAAAGTGAGGGAAGCCATTAAGGAAGGCTACGGCCTAGTTCCCCTTATTGTGCCGGTGCCGCCAAAAAGCTCCCCTCAGAAACCTATTTAAATCTTGCCGGATTCGCTGGTTCTATGGGACAAATAGCTTACCTTACAAACGCAGGGCTGGGCTCAGCTCCCTTGCCTGACAACAGAATTATAATCACAGGAGTGCCAGGAACAGACAGGATAACCGCAACTTATGCCAACCAAGCAGCAGGCTACAGCGTTTTGATGAAGTTTTCTCCAAGAGGTACACTCAAGCACGCTATAATGGCAGAGATTGGGCGTCTTGAAAGAGAGCGAGATGGCCTGTCAATTCCTGGACTTGAGCGCTTGCAAAGCAGCCGAGCGTCACGAGCACAGCTTTTTGTAAGTTACTTGGCTGAAAGGGGCATGGCAGACAGGATTAACGGAACCGCTGCCAAAATCAGCAGCGGGCACTTTTTAAGCATGGCTGAAGAAGTGGATCCGCTTGTTGACGAAGTGTGCCGGACAATCGCACAAGATGCCAACATTGACGGGTCTGTTAAGGAAGCCCTTATTGATTACGTAGCAACCGGAGATGTGCCCCACCACCTGTTTAATCATCTTTCAAGGCATGTTTCTGTTCTCGGCGAAATTGCGGCCTATGATGCGCTTAGAAAAGAAGCTGCCTGTAACCAGAGTCCGAAAGAAAAAGCTGACCTAGAAAAAAGGGTTGGCTCTGTTATTGACAGCTTGTGGCTTTTCCTTGGGGTTGAGGGAAGTGCCGAGGTTAAACGGAAAGATGGCATCACCGGTTCTGTTCAGGCAGTCCATTACGGAAAAACTTCAGATATAGACCTGCCGGAGCACCTAGCACAGAAATATCTCCCTGTGCAACGGCTCACACAATACGTTACAGTGCTGGAAAAAACCTTGAGCGAGATTTTCTTGCACTACCTGAGCAACCTTAAGCTGTCAGATATCCTTGATGCTGATTCAGCACACCAGCTTACTAAAGGCCTTGAAATGCGCCCAGGCATTGTCCTAAGGAGCGTGCTTCCGGAAAACGAGGCAGTAAGAAAGCTTTATCCGGACAGCAGGGTAGCCATCAACAACGATCCTACACTGAGCGCTAAGATTAGCGCGGCTGCAGCGGAGCATCAAATAAGCGGTCTTATCGCTAAAATAGCAGCACCTCACTATAATCTCTCTGAAGAAGAGGCGGCGCAAGGAATTAAAACGCTTGCTGCGCTTCTTGACAGCCTGATGCCCCTTCTTCCATTTGACATATACGATAACATTGTGATGAGTCATAGAGCGGAAGACTTAAATGAACAAATGAGGAGCATACACCGCCAGATAAAAGGCCTGGGACCTGTCAAATCCCTGTCTGGGCATGCGGGACATCACCGCAATTTGCTCCTTTCGCAATATCAGATGCTTGACAGGCAGGAGAAAAGAATTCGCGGCGAAAGAAGCAGGCTTATGCAGATGATGAACACAACCTTCGGCATTGACGCTGAAACTATGATACAGTACGATGGTGAAACAGTAGAAGGAGTAATCCGGCTTTTTGGAGAGGAAAAAGTTGGCTTCATAAGGCACGTGCTGAGGCAAGATATGGGAGCAGTGGGAGAGGCAGAAGAGGCATCTAAGCAAAAGGTGCCTGAGTAACATGAACAACAGCCCAGGTTATACTTTTGCAAT
Organism: Candidatus Woesearchaeota archaeon; assembly: GCA_023269295.1. Lineage (GTDB taxonomy): Archaea > Nanobdellota > Nanobdellia > Woesearchaeales > UBA10216 > UBA10216. Next base: position 5,601 of record JAHFTU010000072.1, read on the forward strand.
AGCGCAAACAACATTGCCTCTCTTGGAAGACAAAGCAACAGGAGCTTATAGGCAGGTCTTTAAAGATAGAAACTTTCCAGGCCACCTCGAAAGAATAGTGATAAGGTTTGGCATTGAAGAAGGCAGCATAACGAGGATAGTGCTTTCCGCCATTAATCACGAAACTGGCGAAGGTTTTGACCCCCAAACTGGCGAAAGAATACAGACTGTGTCGCAAGAGAAGTATTATAGGATGCCAATCATTTGCCAGGCCTTTGGCACAAAAGGCTTTTTGTGGTGGAAAAGGTACGGCTTAGTTGCCTCTGTGAGCGGAACTAGGGCGCATACTTCCCGCGAAGAACTTGTTGAGTTTGTGCTAAGGGAAGCTGGAGCTCTAGCGCAAAGGTACGGAGTAAAACCAGAAGTCACTTATCACGAGAGCCAGCGCTTTTTGGGAGCTATCTTTACTCAGCAGCAACTAAATTCTCACTAGAACTATTTTTTACCAAGCGTTTCCTGAATCTCCCTGTACTTCCTGTACTTCTTCAGGCTCATATTCAGCTTTTCCATCTCCTCAATGCAGCTGATGCAGTACAGAGGTGTGTCCATCCTTAGATTGCCGAGCCCAGCCTGGCATACTTCGCACAGGCTGAATTTTTCCTCAAGCTTGTTCTTTACCGCCATGGCAGAAGCTGCCGCAGTTTTTACTATAAAAACCTTCTGCGGTGGCTATTTGCTGAAAGCCAAGAACAGCATTATTGCAACTGCAGGATAGAAGAGTTTGTCGGTGAGTACTTTCGCAGCAGCTTTCACCATATCTCTCTTCCTTAAATTGGTTTTAAAGCTGTTGCTGCCTGACAAAAGTCCAAACAGGAAAACCAAGGCTGCCGTGATAAGAAGCATGCTGCTGTTTCTTGACACCGCAAAGACAGCCGCACCAAATGCAGCGTAAACGAACTTTGCGTTATAGCTGAAAATAAAAAATGCCAGTAAAACCACATACGCCGCTGCCTTTGCAACAAGGCTAAGGCTAAAAAAATCCATAACAAAAGCCGCAACTGCCAGAGCAACGAGCTTTTCAAGCCAGGGAAAGTATTTTTTTGCTGTCGGAAGCTCCTCCTTTGTCATCGTGGCAAGAATAAAACCTGCCAGCAAGCCAAGCCAGGAAATTACCACTGCCGCTGCGAATTGTAAAAATAGCATTTGCTACCTGAACACCTTTTTTTCAAACGCGGCTATCTTTTGGATGCGCCTTGCATGGCGCTCTTCGCCAGTGAATGGGGTTT
>JAHFTU010000115.1 GCA_023269295.1 Candidatus Woesearchaeota archaeon
GACCCCAAGGATCCTAAGTCAAAGCCCCATGGCAGCTTCGTTGCAAAGGCAACCTTGTTCCTGGTTGTTATAGCTCTTGTAATGTTTGCAGTCATAGCTGTTCTTTCATTCCTGAGAAACAGGGGCGGCAAAGGCGGGGATAACTTCCCTCCCCTGAGGCACCATCCTGACCTCTTTAAGAAAGAGGTCAATCAGAAAACGTCACAGCATCAGAGAATGCAGGAAGCCACTTCACCTCGCTACGAACAGGGGCAGCCCTCCCACCACCGCTCTCACCACGCTGTTTTTGATGACCTAGAGCGAACCTATTCGCAGCTCAGCGGCGACGAATTATTTGAGCACCTGAGAAGAAAATCGGGAAGAAGATAGCTCCGACAGCTTCAAAAAAGATTGAGAAATTCTTCTGGAGAAACAATTTTTATTTTTCCGTATTTAACAATCCTAAGCAGGTGATTATCCTTTGAGATCAAATAGTTAACATCACCGGCTACTGCACACTCAAGAATCTTGTCATCATCAGGATCTTCTTTTACCGCCGCTATTTTGATGGCTGGAACTACTATTTTTGACATAAAGACAAGTTTCTCAACTGTACGCAGCATCAAGAGTCCTTTGTTTACAATTTTCTTCTTAATTTCCTCGTACTCCAGAACAGCGGAAAACTCCTGAATTATCGCCTCTGATAGCACTAGCTCAACCTTGCCTTGCTCAACCAGCTCAATTATTCTGTAGGAAGCACCATACCAGAACGTAGCTGAAACTAAGACATTCGTATCAACTGTGATTCTTATCATCTTCTTGACTTCCTAAACCTGCTTATGACCTCAGTCACTTCACTCTCTTTTAGCCCTGCTTGTTTCGCAGCTTCTTTGAGCGGCTCAGTTAGCTCTCTGAAGCTTCCAAAAGTCACCTTCTTCATCACTATGGCATCTCCTTCAGAAAAAAACAGCACTTTCTCCCCTTCTTTCAAATTAAGCTGCTTCCTCATTTCAGCAGGTAAGGCTATCTGCCCCCTAGAGCTCACTTTCCCAATTTCAATGCTGGTTGTCATATCCATCACCTCCCCTAAAGATATCTTGTAAGTAAGACATATCTTGTATTTAAGGTTTTCGCTTTACCTTAGGCAACCGTTAACAGAATCTTTTAAAGCAGCTAAGAAGAAAGTCAGGAAGAAGATAGTCACTAACCTCTTAGCGTCATGAAAAGCATTGTTGCCGTTCCGACCCAAATAGGCGCGGTAGTTGGTAAAATCACAGTCACAGGTATCCCTGCCGCATTTAATACGCTAGCAAATAATGCCGAAAGTATTGAAGACGCAGTTATTCCGTAACCGAGCGCTTTCACGCTGCTTTTGCGGTGTTCATGGTGTGGCAGCATTTTAGTCGCCTCCACCGCATCGTTCGTATTTAGAAGGTGTATTTGGGAAAAATTCTTTAAGCGGTTTAAGGGGCGGTAGAGTCCCTACATAACTGATCTTTGTGCCATCTTCCAATTCGAGAACAATGCCTTCGGGAAATCCTTGTCGATAAGCTTTTTTAACATTTTCCGGATTTGTGTAACCGGCTTCTGCCGATAATCTTTGTATCCACTCCTGCTTAAATGGTTGCACGCTTCCTTGATAATGAGCTATGTAAACTGCAGCCCCAGCAACAATCATAAGTGACGGAATAACAAACTTCCCAGCTCCTGCAAATATTCCTCCTAAGATTCCTTCCAAATCAATATTCATCTTTTTCATTACAATCGCCTCCAAGTTTCGAGTTTTCTATTATGGTAGAATGAAGTTGTATTTAAATGTTTCTGTTTTTCTATTAAACCCGAAAGATAAGGTTTTAATATAAGAGTCGAAACGTGAATGGCATGCATGTGCCGCCTCATTTGTTCGATGAAATCGTTCACAAGGCCTTGGCGAGTGACGTCAGAAGGGGGATTTTGTTAAGCTTGGCAAAAAAGGAGAAATACCTTTCTGAGATTGCCAAGGAGGTCGGGAAGAAGCCCCAGACAGTAGACTTTCATTTGAACATGCTTGAGGAAATAGGGCTTGTCCAGGGCAGCTGGAAAGAAGGCAAAAAATTCTATTCCCTGAAGGATAAGAAGATAGCCGAATTCTTGGTAGAAAGAAAGCCGATTCCTGAAGAGCTGATGCTGAAACCTCCGCATGAGATAATTCTGGATATGTGGCAGGACGTTAAGAAGAGGCTTGACAGAATCGAAAGCAAAATTGACAGATTAAGCAAGAAATAAGAGAAGTGTAGGAGCTATCTGCTTAGGCGCATCGACCAGCAACGCAGCTGTTGGGGCAGTCGTAGAACTCAACTTCAGGCTCGCTGCCAACGCAGTAATATTCTATTAGTGTTTTTCCCTGGCACGTGTCCTGCTTTGGCGGCTCGCTGTTGACAGCGAAAAGCTTTGCGTAAGTCGTGCCCTGAACGCTGTAGTCCCTACTGTCGCTGTCATAGCAGCTTACGTCCTGCTGGGCAATCTGCTGCCCAGACACGACAAGGCCGGTTACGCTGTTTGCTGAAAATGCGCCGTGGCTCAGGCCGTCAAAGGCGTAAAGCGCCCCAATTGCAATCATTATGAACGTAAGAACCTTCAGTTTCTCTTCCATACAGTAACGATTGCCACTGCTCCTTTTAATAATTGTTATTCTGCAGAATATATGACCCTTTTTTCGCAAAAGCCCAATTCGTGCCAAAGCACGAATGGGCCCATTCGCCTTGCAGGCGACTTGGGGGTCAATCCAAAACCAGCAGGCATAAAATTTATATACCTGCTTGCAGAGTGATAGAAGACAGCAAACAGTGCATACGCAATTCCGCGAAGGCGGGATGTGCAATCGGCTGTTGCCGATTTGCGCCCAGGAGGCAGGAAATTCTGGAGTATGCATCTTGTTTTTTTGAGCAAAGAGCAAAGTCAAGAGGTGTGCAAGAGAATGTTTTCAACCAAGAAAGCCCAGGGAATGTCATTAAACACAGTAATCATAGCAATAAT
>JAHFTU010000116.1 GCA_023269295.1 Candidatus Woesearchaeota archaeon
GCCTTGTCAAGCACTTCTATTAGCTCTGCCTTAGAAAAGTCCTTTATTGAGACAACATCCCTTCCCAACCAACCCATATCAAAAACATTGAGACATCTAAGCGCATTTATAAACTTATTGATAACATGGGGGTGATATGAAAAGAGCACATGAAAAGAGCCGCTACTTTGTTGTTTATGACGGTGACTGCGGGTTTTGCACAAGGTTCATGAAGCTGCTTCGGAGACTTGACTTGCTCAATAGGCTGCAATACGTTAATTTCAGGGAGCCATCTTTCGCCAGGCAAAACAAGGATGTGCTTAAGAGGCTTGAAGGCGAGATGCTTCTCGTTTCTCCTAGCAAAAAGCAGTATTGGGGATTTTTCACTTGGCGGAAAATAGCAACTCTGCTGCCTCCCCTGTGGATTTTTGTCCCTTTTGTTTATCTGCCTTTTGCAGATATTTTTGGTAGCTGGATTTACGCTTTCATATCAAATAGGCGGTATTCAATAAGTCGAATTTTTAACTTTGAGTGCCAGTCATGCGGGCAAAAGCATAGAAAGAATTAGTCGTTCGTGTCGCTGCTATTGGCTGCTGTTGCATTTTATTGTGCCTTGCATGCTTCCGGCATATTCTTTTGTCCACCACACCTTGTTTTTAATTAAGTCAGCGGGTTTGCTAAATTTATACCTGTAGAAATCAAGTTTTAGCTGCTGTGGGTTTTCTTTGTTAAATGGGTTTTCTGCCAGTATGCTGTTTAGCTGCTGCGGACTATTGCAAAGCTTCGCGACCAGGTTGCTGAAGTATTGTGAATTTACCTGCCCTAATGTTAAGAATGAGTACTGGAATGCGAACCGTGCCTGGTACATAGGCAGCCACGGCGGCATTGACTTTGGATCATTCGGTGTGTATTTGAACAGGAACGGCTTCCAGTTAACACCATCAGCAGAGCCGGAGATCTCAGGAACTATCCTTTCCCGTACTATGCCAGGAAATAGGTGGTAGATGTTTATTATCCTGTATGGAGTGTAAGCATCCACAACTTTCCCAACTACTGCAGAGTACTTTATGCCTGATTTGGCAAATCCAGTAAATTCGGCTACTGAGAACGGCACACTGACAATTGCAAAAGCAACCAGAAAATAAAAGCCAATCCTGCTGCCACTACTGCTTATTTTAATCTGGTCTAGTGAGCTGCTTAGTTGCTTAACCCTTAAGAGCCTGCCAATTTTTCCTGCCAAAAACCTTATGTGCTGGTCATCAAGGAGGAAAATTCCCAGTGCCGAGCTCAGGAAGTTGAAAAACCCGTAGTTGGATGTAAAAGCCAGTATGGCATTGAATCCTGCCGTTATATAGAAAGCAGCAATTCTCATCCTTCTGAACTTTTGCGGCAGGAAAAATGCAAAAGGCACAATCAGCTCCGCAGCGAATACCAAAATGGCGGTTAATTCATGAATAAAGCCGGGCAGCAGCTGCTGCGCCAGCCATCCGCCAAAAGACGGCAGCGGTGCTGTTTCGTAGTAATATTTCATCGCGCTGAGGTTGAGCCAGGTTCCTTGGCCGTACAGCAGCTTTGCAATGCCTGATTCAAAGTAAAGCCTGAACAGCAGCCACCTGAACAGGAATACAAGCAGCCCATTTGGCTCGCTTACAGGTCTCTTCCAGCTTCGCAGCGGCATGAAAAACGCAATGAATGAAGCTTCCAGCAGCAGGTTGTCCCACTGGAAATAAAAGAAGTCCCTTCCGGCAACAACGATTGATAAGTAAAGCACGAAGCAGCATATTAAGCTTAGCCGTGGCAGTATTCCAAAGATTAGCAGCAGTGAAAAAATAGCGCCAAAAGCGACAACAGCAAAAATTGTAAAGTCACTGTTAAAAAATTGCAGCAAAGTCGGGAAATTGTGCAGATCCATGCTGCCATGGGCTGCAACAACAAAATCAGTTATTGGTATTATCCCGTTTTTCCCTATTAGCGTGTGCATCTGCGGCAGCAGCGATGCAAAAGCGAAAAAGAATGTGAGACCAAGAAGAATCTGGAACAGGTAGGTGGCAATCGTGTATCTTAAGCCATGCGTGCTGCTCTTGCTTTCCATGCTTCCGGTTATCGAAATTGCGTTTTAAAAATCTGTTGCTACGCTAAACTGGTCTAGCTGACAAAATCAGCAGGCTTCTCGGCAGCGTACTTTATGGCTTCCTTTATCTCGTCCGTGTCAAGGTTGCTCCAGTAGACGTGCCAGTTTCTTATTTTCTGCATGCCAGTGCACAGCTTGGCGTACCACTCATTTATGTGGTTCTCAGGCTTTGCCCTCCAGAAAATCTTGTGACAGCTGTTCATGATGCTCGTAATCAGGTCCCTTGCAAGGCCCTCGCCCTGCACTTCAGGCATCACGGCAATCTTGTCTATGTAGCAAATGCCGCTGACTTTCTTGACAACAGCCACGCCTTTGTAGTTCTCTTCGGCAAAGTAAACGTTGCCGCTGTCATCAAAGTAGCTGGCCTTGAGCTTTTTGCCAAAGCTTTCCTCCAGCACTTTCCCTATTTTTTCCTTGTTGGTTTCACTGTTGCTGCGCTTTGTTATCTTGGGCCCTTTTTTGACAAATGTGCCGCTGCCTTTTATCGTGAACAGCTCTGTTAGCAGGTCGTTTGGCGGCACTATCTCTATATGCAGCTTCCAGTCCGCAGCGCCAAGGGTTGCTGCCGCAGTCTTTAGGATAGTTTTATGTTCAGCAGCTGCTATTTTGTTTATGCTGGCGTATTCGTTTGGCAGGTTTATGTAGCTCAGAAGCTCGCCCTTTTGCGTCCTTACACCTCCAAACCTATCAAGGAATATGAGCTTCCCTGGCTTGATTGCCTGCAGCAGCTGTGGAAGCAGCGCAGAGGCGTTTTCTGTCTCAATTATCGGCATTGTTTTCGCGCTTATTAGCTCCTTGGCCTTTGCAGCTATGCTTTTCACGGCCTTGGCCACATCGGTGTAAAGCCCGGCCATGATTGCCTGGCATT
>JAHFTU010000073.1 GCA_023269295.1 Candidatus Woesearchaeota archaeon
GGGCCTGTTGACTGGATGACAAAAACATCAGCTCCCCTGACAGACTCAAGAATCTCCACCCTTGTCTCGCCGTTTGGGAACTTTCCAATATCAGCCTTGACAAGCGGGAGGCCAACGTTCCTAGAAATCTCCTTTGCAAGCTGGGGCACAGCGGTCCCTGCAATAAGCTTCACGTAGCTGCGGTCTTCGCTTGCCATTTTACTGGACCCCATTATGTGCTACTTCCAAGCAACCCGCAGTAGTATTTAAATTTAGCTGTTTGGTCTGGTTAATGAAAAGTTTCGCCATCGTGCTGTAGCATAGAATTAAGGATTATACTCACGGAGGCTCTCAAATCTGAAATTTAATTCCCGAAGGTGTGCTGGAGTTTGTACCTGCGCTAAAGCGCCTAATTGCTGGAGCAGCTCTATTACTGGTCCATACACCATGAGATAGTCAACGCCTTTCCTGCTGGCTTCTTCTCCTACCAAATAAGCAAGCGGATGTGGGGTGAACAATCCTGCAGAAAGTTCAACAACCACTTCCAAACCGCCTAAAATCGGCTTTCGCATCACTCTTGTCAGCACTTTGCTGCCATCTTGTTCGTAGAAACCTCTGGCAGTAGGCTCTAAGTTCGGTCCGGTAAAACCTAACTTATTGAGGGTTCCTGCTACTTCCCTTCTTGATTGTTCAGTTTCTAATGCAGCAATGGCGCTAAGTTTGCAAAAAACTTCGCCAGCATCAGCCACGTAGACTTCCATACCGAAATTGTAACCACTGCATAGTATATAAATTTTGTGTTTCTACTTTTTATAACAATCTGAATCATGTGCGCCGGGAGCGGGAGTCTCAGCTGGCGCCTTGGCGTTTGAACCCGCATGACCGGTGGGAACCAGTCACTCGCTTAGGAGGCGAGCGCACATACCGTATTGCGCTTTCCCGGCACGCCAATTAGACCGTTCCTATTTTTCTTATGCCTTTCTGCTGTTTTGCCATAAACTTTTCACAATTTCTGTAAAGTTTTCAAGACTTGCAGGATATTTTACGGTTTTTTGCCAATTTAACGAAAATTTTTCTAAAATTACAAACTATTTTGGCGTGTTTTTTAGAAAAGTTTATTAAGTAGTTCAACCTTATTGTATTCAGACCGGTGGGACAGTTTAAGCGTATACCGATTACGCTTTTTTCTTCTTTTTACGCTCTTCACTTTTAACACGATGCCTACATCTGTAATTTCCTGAGTGCATCGTAAACTTTTCTCGCTTCCCTAAGGATGACCTCTTTGTTAGCATCGCGAGGCATATTTTTGGCCTGTTTTATTATGCCTGCTATGTCAGAAGATAAATTATCCGAGATTTCATCATACTCATCAATCAAGTCCAAAAAGTCGTTAAGCCCTCCCTTATCGGGCTTTTCCAGCAGATGGCTTAAAGTTAAAAACAAAGTGTTTTTTGCGTCGTAATCAATATTCCTGTATTTCATGCCAAAAAGAGAAAATCGCTAAAATAAAAATTTTACTTCTCAATCATCTCAATCTCAATGTTGAGGCCTTCTGGAATTGGAACTCTCATGACCAGGCGCAGCGCCCTTTCGTCAGTGCCTAGGTCAATCAGCCTTTTGTGGATTCGCATCTCAAACCTGTCCCAGGTTGCCTTGCCATCGCCGCATGGGCACTTTCTGGTTGTGACTTTGAGCTTTTTGGTAGGAAGAGGGATTGGGCCGTGCATGTCAACGCCTGTTCGTTCAACTATGTCCTTGATGGATGTGCATACGGAGTTTATCTTTTCTATGTCCGTGCTTGCCAGCTTTATCCTTGCGCGTTGCATTTTTGTACACACTCGGCAACAATAATTTGATTAACGCCCCACTATAAGGCGGTATTACCGCTGCATAACCCTTTTCGTAAAAGGGTTAATCCAAAAACTCAGAATCGGGTGGAGCTTTATAAATGTAACTGATTTGGGTTCTGTAAGTTTGGTAATACTTTTATAGGATAAATGCTTCACTGCATTTTATGGCTTCACTGCACTTTATAGGTAACGGAACCTATGCTAATTTTCAGGATAATAGCGCACACGGGGACGATTCTTTTCTAACCAGGGAACTGGGGCCTTATTTCGTATTAGATGCGGTTTTTGATGGATTGACATGGGGTAGTGGGGGAGACTTTGCAAGCAAGTCTGTGACTGCCAAGCTGGAAGGGGGAAAAATTAGCAGCGTTGATGACGTTGTGCAGTTACTTGAGGAATCTAATCGCGAGCTTTTCAACTTCGGTTTAGTAACTGGGCGTATTTCCTATACAACAGCTACTGTAGCTCTTAAGCTTGGCAATGAGCTGTTTGTTGTGAATGTTGGCGACAGCCCCGCCTACCTTATACGGGATGGTGCAGTTATCGAGCTAGCCACACTCTGGACAGGATAGCTGCTACTCCCGAAATGGTTCAAAGCTCTGTTGGTTACAGTGTTCCTTTAGCTGATAAGCTCAATATTGCCCGTGCAACCTTGAGGCCCAATGATAGGCTCGTCTTGGCAACTGATGGCGTAACCGATAACTTGTATTTGAAGGAAATTGCCGGAATAGTTCATGACAAAAGAACCCCAAGGCAGGCAATGGCAGCATTGGTTCAGTTACTTGGGGAAAAACGCCAATCCAACAAAGGCAGGCTTTATGGTAGCGGGGAATTTAAAATAGATGACGCTACTGTGATATTAAGGTAATTCCCTCCAAACTAGGGTGTAACTAAATAGATTAGAGAAACAGAAATTAAAAAATTTAAAAAATAAAGGTAGCGGCTTTTTACTTCTTCACAACGTCAATGCACTGGCCTGCAGCGACTGTGCTGCCGGAGTCCCTTATGGCGAACCTTGCCATCTGCGGGATGTCCTGCTGCTTTTCGATTACAAGGCCGTGGCCTGCTGTTGGCTGGACCTTGACAATGGCGACCTCGCCGTTCTTGAGGAAGTCAGGCTTCTCCTGAAGCGTTTCGCCAGTTGCCGGGTTTATCTTCTTGACCAGTTCGGTAATCTTGCATGCAATCTGTGCAGTGTGTATGTGGAACACTGGCGTGTAGCCGACTGTCAGCACGTTCGGGTGGTTCAGCACGACGATTCGCGCGGTGAACTCCTTTGCCACTGTTGGCGGGTTTGTGACGTGGCCGATGCAGTCTCCCCTTGCTATGTCCTGCTTGTTCATGCCCCTGACTGAGAAGCCGACGTTGTCACCAGGTTCGGCTTGCTGAAGTGCTTCATGGTGCATTTCGATGCTCTTGACTTCGCCAGTTACCCCTTTTCCTTCCCTTGCAGGTACTGCTATGATTTTGTCGTTGACTTTCATGATGCCGGTCTCTACCCTTCCGACAGGGACTGCGCCTATTCCCTTGATTTCGTAAACGTCCTGTATTGGCAGCCTGAGCGGAAGCTGTGTTGGCTTTTCAGGCGCCTTGAGGCTGTTCATTGCATCAAGGAGTGTTGGTCCTGCATACCATGGCATCTTGTCTGATTTCTTGGTGAGGTTTTCGCCAAGGTATGACGCTGTTGGCACGAACTGTATCTTTGTCACGTCAAAGCCAACGCCTTTGAGTATCTGCGAAACATTGTTCTTGACTTCCTCAAACCGCTTCTGGTCATAGCTGACCATGTCCATCTTGTTGAGTGCAACCACAAGCTGCTGGACACCGAGCGTTCTTGCGAGGAATATGTGCTCGTATGTCTGGCCTCCTGGTCCTGTCTCATCAGGCCTCTTCATGCCGCCTTCAGCCTCGCCCTTGTTGGCTGAAACAACGAGGACAGCCGCGTCTGCCTGGCTTGTGCCTGTTATCATGTTCTTGATAAAGTCCCTGTGGCCAGGTGCGTCTATGATGGTAAAGTAGTACTTGTCTGTTTCAAACTTCTTGTGGCTGAGGTCAATGGTGACGCCGCGCTTCTGCTCCTCTTCCAGGGTGTCCATTGCGAATGCAAACTCAAAGCCGGGCTTGCCTACTTCCTTTGCCCTGTCCTGAAGCTTCCTCATGCTCTGCTCGTCAATGTTTCCTGTGTCGTACAGCAGCCTGCCTACTGTGGTTGACTTGCCGTGGTCTACGTGACCGATAAATATCAGGTTCATGTGCTCCTTTGTCCTAGCCATTTTCAGATTCCTCCTTAAAAACTAAAGTTGCTAAAGATTAAGCCAAATCCTCTGATTTAGCGGAAGTTGTGGATTTCCCAGTCATATTTAAAGTTTGTGGTGGTTCTATGCGTCGGGAATGGGACTAGAAGTTTTGCCTTCGTCGCCTTGTGTCTTTCTTTTTGGCAGCGGCTTTCTCAAGCCGTATAAGCATTCTTAGCCGCCTCTGTCCGCTTTTCTTCATTTCCTCATAGTGCCTTTTCCAGTCTTCAACAGGTAATTTCGAGATTCTTTTCAGTGCTTCTCTCACTTCCAGCGGCATCCTCTTTATTAGCTCCTTTCCGCTGATAATTTTTCGTTCGTAGTCCCTGGGCATTTTTTACACTCCGCTTATCAGCTCAAGCAGCGCGCTCTCCGAGTTTTTGGCCAGCACAACAGAGCTTGCAACGAGTATTCCTTCTGTACCAAGTTCCAGCGCCTTCCGGACGTCTTCCTTGCTGTTTACGCCTGCCCCGCACAGCACTTTTATGCCGCCATTTATGCTTTTCACGGCAGCCACAGAATCCGAAACAACTTCAGGCTTTGCCTTTGAAACAGAAACCTTCCCGCCGATGAGCTCAGGTGGCTCAACTGCTATAAAATCTGGGAATGGCGTGAGCGATGCGATTGCTTTTGCCTCCGCAACATTGGCAGCGCATGCCAAAGTCACTAGCTTGGCTGCTTTTGCCGTTTCAATGCGCTTTGCAATGTCTGTGATCTTGTGCTCTGCATGGTTCAGGAGCGTGCCTGAAGCCCCTGCCACGGCAACAGATTCGGCTGTTACAAAGCCCGTGGACTTTCCCTGGCCGTTTGCGTCAATGTGCTGCGCAAAAACAGCAACGACTTTAGTGTCAACAGCAGCCGCTACCCTGAATATGTCAGCTGCCTGCACGGCAACAGCAACTTTTGCCTTGCCTTTTGCTTTCCTTGCAGCTAACTCGCATTGCTTGGCCAGCTTCACTGCGTTCTCGCCAGTGGCTTCCTTGTACGTTTTGAAATTCACAATTATCAATGGCGCCATTGTAGTATTTGCATTTCTTGGTTGAGCTTCTTCCTAAGAAGGTCATGCTGATGTGACTATTAAAATTTAACCATTTCGTGAGCTGTAAAGTTAACGTCACCAAAACTTTGGATAAATATATAAATCTCAAACATTAATAAAACAATATGACGACAAAGAAAATCATGCAAAAAATTGTCCCACATCTATGGTTTGATAAAGAAGCAAAAGAAGCTACAGCGTTCTATGCTTCTCTCTTTGAGAATTCAAAGGTTAAAAACATAACAACGATTACCGGCACACCTTCGGGGGACTGTGATGTCGTTACCTTCAATCTTGCAGGGCAGGAATTTATGGCTATCGGCGCAGGACCGTATTTCAAGCTCAACCCAGCAATATCATTTTTCGTAGTATTTGATAATGAAAAAGAAATAGAAGCTGTGTGGAATAAATTAGTCGATGGGGGCAAAGTGCTTATGCCGTATAACACCTATCCGTGGGCACACAAATACGGATGGTTGCAAGATAAGTACGGACTCTCATGGCAACTGTCTTGGAGCGAATATCACAAGCTGGAACAACAAATCACACCTCTTCTTATGTTTACCAAAGATGTGGCGGGTAAAACAAAAGAGGCTATCGAAACATATACTGGTATTTTCCCTAACTCTAAAACTGAGATGGTTGTACCTTACGCGAAAGATGATGGCGACAAAGAAGGATTCATCAAACACTCCCGCTTTACGCTTGATGGACAGAATTTCATGGCGATGGACAGTTCAATGCCACACGATTTTACTTTCAACGAGGCACTATCATTTGTAGTTAATTGTGACACCCAAGAAGAAATCGATTATTACTGGGGGAAATTATCTGCAGTTCCTGAGGCTGAACAATGTGGTTGGCTTAAAGATAAATATGGTGTCTCATGGCAGATCGTTCCAAGTGCTATGAATGAGATGATGACGAGCGGTAACAAAGAAAAGATTGCGCGAGTCACTCAAACATTTCTTAAAATGAAGAAGTTTGACATTAAAACTTTAGAGGACGCGTATAATAAATAATGGTGGACAAAAACACCCCAAAAATTATCACCACTGCCCCGGATGACATTTTTGCTCGATAAAACACAAACTTTAAATATCCGCTTCATTGTGGAGAGTGCAGTAAAATCAATTAAAAAAGTTGAGGGATTGAAAAATGGCTGATTTTTTCTCGAACGTTAAGGCTAAGATAACTGGCATGATGGGCGGAAGGGAGCCTGAGGCCATCGAGCAGGGCGGCGAGCAGGAGTATGTTGAGCTTGACACCGCCTCTGCAGAGCGCAAGGGCAAAGTCACTGTAAGGCCTTTTGTCATGGATAATTTTCAGGACATCAAGGTAATTGTTGATTCTCTTAGGGATGGCGGCACAATCTGCGTGATAAATATCAGGCCATTGAAGGACAAGGATATAATAGAGCTGAAGAGGGCAATCAGCAAGCTCAAGAAGACAACCGATGCAATCTCAGGCGACCTGGCTGGCTTCGGCGATGATTACATCATTGCAACTCCTTCGTTTGCGCAGATTTACAGGGCCAAGATGGGCGCCACAAGCGTGCAGGCAGAGGAGATGCAGGCAGCAGCCGGTGGCGGCTCGCAGGAAGAGACTTTCT
>JAHFTU010000074.1 GCA_023269295.1 Candidatus Woesearchaeota archaeon
GACCTATGCATGCTTATCGGCTTCAGGAAGGATTTTCGCAACAGCGACAAGTGTGCTGAGGAGCTCTTGCCTGTTTTCAGGAGGGCGCAGAGCCGTTACGAGGGTGAAAGAGGAAAGCCGCCAACTCAGTTTCTGAACGCTGTCCTTGCTGATAAGGAAGTGGCAGCAAAGTACGGCACAAAGCACGGCAGCATGACAACGCAGGACATCTACTTTATTTGGGCGGCTCACCACCTTAAGGAGTTTCTCAGGCCAAGGGTAACAGGAGAGCTGCCTTTTAGCTATGGTAACGAAGAAGTGCTGATTATGCCGGGAGAAAACCTGCACGTGTTAAGGCCTGAGTCAAAGTTCTGTGACCCCAGAATCAGCAGGTTCAACAATCAAATGCGGTGGTACAAGGCAACTATAGGCACTGGCTACTGGGACATTGTTGAGGAGGTGCTTGCCGAGCAGGCAGCAGTGAGTTATCACGGGATGGCTATGAAGCGGCAGGATATCAGCCCGGGCCCGGCTGCGGTGGCAGCTGTCACCAGCGCTCATCTGTTTCGCTCTCCACCCACTTCCTGAACTCTTCATCGCTGCCGTGCCACGGCAGAGCCACTATACATGGTATTTCGTAGCTATGCAGCTGCTTAACCTCTTCTTTTATCTTCTCAAAGCTTTCTTTTCTGGCCTTGCAGATCATTACGATTTCTGGCTCGTCAACAACCTTCCCATCCCAACGGAACATGCTCGTGACAGGGAAAATGTTGGCGCACGCAATTAGCTTTTTCTCGAGAAGCTTGCCGGCGATGAGCTTCGCCTCTTTCATGTCCTTGCAAGTGATGTAAACGCTAATCATGCTACTGTTCCTGATTCTGCAGCTTTTATTACTTTCGCTGCCAGCGCACAATGCGGCCAGCGGCAAAGATTTATAAAAAACGATTAACAGCAAAATTGCATGAAGTGCGAAATCTGCGGCAAGTCCATCGCAACGACTTTTTTGGAGAAGCTTAAGGGCACGTTTGTGAAGGACACCAAGGGCAAGTTGCACCCTGTGTGCTTTGAGTGCCAGAAGACTCTAAAGGACAAGGCAGAGATTCTTGGAAAGTTAAGATAGCCATGAAGATTGATGAACTTATCCTGCAAACCTGGAACAGCCAAGCTCGATTTCCTGTGCATCTTCCTGACGGCGAGCCATTATGCTACATGTTGAATTGCAAGGGTATCGGCATGCTGGCAGATGGTACTGGCAGGCCGAAAAGCGTCGTTGCACAGGTGGACCGCGAACTTGTCAATCAGGGAGTGGCAATGGCATATTTTTCGCTGCGCGACTATACTGAAGCAAGACAGTCGCCAAGAATCAGTGAGGCTGTAAGCATGGTAATTGATGCCGCGAATAGTATGCGAGAGAAGTACGGTGCAAAGCCGTACGTGACTGGACACAGTTTTGGAGGATTGATTGCAGTTAAGGCAGCGATGGAAGAGGAAGTATGCTTCGCAGGGGTTGTGCCGATGAATACGCCGATTCGGCTCGACGAGCCTTTAAGCCTCATCACCAAGAATTGGCCGAAAATGAAGGAACCGATGAAGAGCATCACAGCTAATGCGCTGTGCAGGGTGATGGCTGTTGATCACCACGGCTCTCCTGTTCAGGTTGTTGAAAGGGTGCTTGAGGAATCGATAGAACATCCTGCTTCGATTACGGGCTTCCTTGCCCATACGCCTGTACTGCTCTTGTATGGCAAACGGGACGCATACCAGTTTAGGGAGGCCGGAGGTATTGCAAAGCAACAAACTTGTGCCGAGTATGAGATGCGCTGGAAGGCAATTGCACCTCATGCTACGATTGTGGGATACGAAGGCCTCGGCCATCACTTCGCCACGGGGCTGCGACAGCAGGCCGCTGTGCTGCTAGGCTATCGCCCGCCGCAGGTGGCAGAGATAGCAAGGAACATACTCACTTTCGTAAAGGCGTGAATTTTATATATCAATGTCACTTCTGGTCATATGCTGCCTCCGTAGCATAGTAGCCATTGCGGCTGCTTCGTACAACCTTTTTAGGAAAAAGCTTGACCAAAAAGCTAAAAGGGAAGGAATAGCAGCAGGTCGAGGGTGCAATTCCCTCCGGAGGCTCTCCTTGTCCTGCCTGCCTTTAAGAGGAGAAAAAATCCGATAGCTTTTTATACTCAAAATGCGGGAGAAGGGATTAAGCAGTAAAAAGCCTAATCTTAGGCTCTAAGAGGTGTTGCGTATGTGCATGGGCGGAGGAAATTGTAGTGATGGCGTGTGCGGCAAGTGCCACGCTGTGATGAAGGTTGTTGTTGGCGGTTTGGTGCTTCTTAATATTTACGTCTGGCCAAAGTGGACATCATGGCCTAACGGTTGGTTTGCGTTTATAGCAGTGCTGCTGATAATAAAGGGAGCCATCAAGTTTGTCATGCCTTCCTGCGGACACTGCAAGGGCGACATGATGCCTTCCGGCAAGAAGGGCAAGTAAGGGCCTGAAGAAGCTCAAAAACTGGCATTAAAGGCCTGTTTATTACTTCTTTTACTACCTTATAATGACAAGTAGCGAAAAGCTTAAATACTAGTATGCCCAAGGAATGGTTCTAGGGGGTTAAATAGCTAGCTCAAAAGGGAGTCATGAGTCATAAGAGTCTGCTTTTGGGTTGGCTGAGTTGATTGCAATTTTTGTTTTTTGTGGCAACAAACTTTTTAGCCCGTCCTAGTAGTCCAGATTTTTGGCATAAAACCAGGAGAGAATGAAAACAATGAGACAAATTTTGAAAGCGCCAAGGATGCAAATCGGGAAACGCCAGATTGCCACAGCAGTGAGGAAAAGCGGCCATCTCCAGACTATTGCTGAGGTAATTGGCGAGGAGGCTGTGCCTGTTGTGCAGTACCTTAAGGGCAAGAAGAATATTTCTGAGTTCAAGATAGCTGAGAGCATTAAGACCGAGGTTAATTCTGTCAGGAAGATGCTTTATGCAATGCAGACCAACAATCTCGTATCTTATTATAGGAAGAAGGACAGGCAGAAGGGCTGGTACATAAGCTACTGGACACTCAAGCCTGAGTCTTTTGACTATCTCTCCATTGCTACCAGGAAGCAGAAGCTCCAGCAGCTGAGCGAGCGCCTTCACAAGGAAGAGGCTTACGAGGGGCTGTTTTACATCTGCCCAAGCTTGTGCGTGAGGCTTGAGTTTGACAAGGCTGCAGAAATCAGCTTCAAGTGCCCTGAATGTGGAAGCACGCTTCAGCACCAGGACAATTCCAAAACCATTGAGCAGCTCAGGACAAAGATAAGCGAGCTTGAGGTGAAGAAGTAATTCTAGAGAATGAACCATGACTAGTAGAAATATTCAGACCTCTCAAGGGAAGAGAGGCAGTGGCGCACCACAGGCGTTAGTCCCTTATAGCCCTGTAAACCTTGTGGAGGTAGTAAATGTATTAAGCGGTACAACTGTTGAAGTCGAGCCCCAGAAGGTTGAAACAATAGATGAAAAGTTGGAGCGAGCGGGGTTGCCTGTTTATGTTGAGCCTGGTTGGCTGTCAATGACAAGAGAAGAAAGAGCTGAGCTTCCACCTTGGCTTAGCTATAGGGGCCAGAAAAAGGTTAAGGGGAAAAAGCAAGAGGTAACCATGCCGCCACCACCGGACCTAAAACTAAGAGGCGCGGTAACAGACTTTCTTAGGGATGCGCGTAGGATAGGCTCTAAGGAGCCGACCCTTGAGGGCGGAGCTTTTGTTTACAGGCAGATAATGGAGGCCTATGAGCGTGCTGCTGCGGCTGGCATTGATTTGTTTCACCATCCTTCTTTATGGGAGGAAGCAAGGTCTCCAGTTAACTGGTTTATAAGAGGGGCTTTTACTAGGGCAAGGACTTATTTCGCTAAAGGCCAAGATTTGCCTGAGCTTATGCGTCAGCTGTTGGTACCTTCTGCAATCGGATATATGTTCGGTGCAAAACCAACAAGTGACTTCCATTCTGAGTCGGTGCCGATTTTTGAAGAGGCTGCAAGGACGGCAAAAAGGCAGGCAAATGCGCTTTTGCAGGAACGTAATTACACCGAAGAAGCACTTAGACCAATTCGCGATGTTGTTATAGCCGCAGAAACATACGGCGTCAGAATTGTTGTTCAATTCAGATAGAATCAAACTTCTTACCTATAGCAGCGCTGTTGAATAGATGCATCTTCTCACCACGTCTCAGCGTGCTTTGTAACCGCAGCCTGGAACAACGCAGTATCCAAAAAAGTTTATATACTCAAATCGGCATTGCAGCAAGAATGGTTAGCTACGTGAAGGCTTACATGGCAAAGAAAATGTCCTGGGCCACTTGGCAGTTTAGTGTTCTAAAAGTGGCTATGATATCCTTCGGAATACTTATAGGGTCGTATTTTGCTGATTTTTGGAAGCCACTGCTGCCTGTTGTGTGGGTTGTCTTTATTATCACAGTAGTTTGGGTTAGCGTGATGTGGCTTAAGCATGTGATGGTTAGTAAAAGCAATAAGAGGGTGATGAAAAAATGAAAGGCATGAAACAGAAAACTTTTTCGTCAGTTGCAGGGGCGATATTTGCGGTAATAGCGGTTCTCCACCTTTTAAGGGCTGTTATGGGCTGGCCAGCATCTATCGGCAGCTTTGCAGTGCCAATGTGGCTCAGCTGGGTGGCCATTCTTGTGTCAGCGTTTTTGGCTTATTCCGCATTTAAGCTTGTAAAGTGAGCCGGCAGCATCAAAACCTATAAATACGCAGCCGGTTGCCTTTTTTGAAATGGCATTGCAGATTGCGGCAAGGAAGGGCGAAAGGAGGAAAGGAAGTAAGTTCTTCTCGTATTTTATGTGGGGCATTGTGCTTCTGGTCATTATTGGGTTCTTCTTTGAAGCTGTCGTGTCGTTTAACCCCTCAGGCCAGGGAGACACATTCAGGTATGCCGGCCTGACTTTTAAGCAGATGCGGCAGGGATTTTACGCTGCTGACTTGGATGGCAGGCTTCTTGAGTTTATTTACAGGCCAGAAGCCCTGTCTGACATTGAGGTTTCACCAGGCATAATTGACACTGTGACAGGGAGCAGGGCAGTTTACATAACTTACGCCTGGAACAATACTCTCACTCAGGGCATGGCTTTGCTGCAGTATGATGCGGGAAACATTCTGGAGTCCAAATACAGAACATTTGTGCAGCTTGCTTTTACAGGCGAGAATCCGCTGAACATCTCTGCAGTAAGCTGCGCTAACGCAACAGAGTTTGTGCCTGTGGTGCTGATTCAGGCAGCAAACAGCACAGCCATAAGCGCGGATTCATCTAATCCCGGCTGTGTTGTGCTGAATGTATCCGGCAGCGTTGACCTGGCAAGGGTTTCTGACAGGTTCAAGTACGCGTTGCTGAAGGGGAATGAAAAATGACGGCTGAAAAAGCAGGCAGTGTAACAGCACAGCAGCCAGACAACCCTGCATCAGAGAAGCACAACCCGCACCATCACGAGAAGGCAATCATAAAGGCCATTGTAATTGTTGCTGTGGTGGTTGTCATCGGCTTTCTCATGGCATCATTCGTGACCAGGGAGTTCAAGGGCGGCCCGGCAAAAAAGCCTGACCTCAGGTACTACAACGGCTTTGAGTTCGCAAAAGTAACGCTTGCCAACGGCACCAGGTGGTCAACAGAGTGGAAAAGGGCTGACGGCCAGTCGTTCCTTCTGGAATTCATTCACCCGCCCTGGGAAGTTGAGAACATAAGCGTAACTGGCAAGTATGACAGGCGGTTCGAACTGGCCGGGGTGTTCATAACATTCGACCCTCCTGACAACATGAGCAGGCAGAACTCCTTCCTGTTCCTCGCAAGCGCTGACTTGACTAGCAAGCTAGTGAACGTTTTTGACAGGAAAGTATTTGCTGCTTGCACGGCCAATGTCACAGCAGCGTGCGAAACGCGCCCAATAATAACCTGTTCTACAAACGCGTCAGTAATTTACCTGAAGACTTCCAAAGACCCCGGAATCTCTCTTGATGGAAACTGCGCGACAATCCAGGGCTATCAGGAGGGCATCACCAAGGCAGCCGACAAGGCCTTGTATCAGTGGCTTGGCATAATCAGAAAATAAAAGGTCTTAGGGAATAACAGTTTGGCGAAGCTGTAGTTAGGAGTTAGCGGACAGTTTGGTACTGGCGACTCCCTTGCATTATTTCTGAAACAGAGGCGACCGCATGTTCAAGTTCCTTCCCAACTCCTATGCTTAGGAAGTTAAGGCAGCTGGAAAGTGTTGACATGGTTGCCGCATATTTAGAAATTGAAGTTGGAACAATGTAACTAAGTTTTTTAAACGTCTCAGGAGTTGCTGTGCTTATTTGCCTGAAAATAGCATTTGCAAGGAAGACTATCCCAGACAGCTTTACACTAGTCTTAAGATAGAAGAGTTTGATGCAGTAAGATGTTTCATCATCTGCTAGTATCAGCTCATTATCATACGCTGCAAAGTACTCCCTTGCCTCCTTAACAAAGTAGTCAATATTCCCTGCGATTATTTCTGCGCCAATGAAATCCGGATCTTCTGAAACACTGTTTACCAAGTCACGCAAATCAGCCATAAACAATCACAGCTCCTTTGCCCCTGCTTCCGAAGGGACAACAAACCTGATGCCCATGCCCAGGTGCTGCAGCGCTGTTATCAGCGCCATGTGCACGTTTCCAGGGCCGGATGCAATGTTGACAGCCACTTCAATGTCTGATATTTTGCCATCCAGCGCTTTCTTAATCCTTT
>JAHFTU010000117.1 GCA_023269295.1 Candidatus Woesearchaeota archaeon
AGAAACAGGGTTATGTCGCGGTTTGATCTCATGACTGGATTGTAGAAGACAGGCATCCTGCTGGACACGTCCTTTCCGGAGTATTTTGGCACCCAGATTTTGGCTTTTCCTTCAGTTATTCTGTCGTATTTATTCGCAGCCGCTACCATAGCTAAACAAGAAAAGAATCAGTTTAATAAACCTGCTGCTTTAACCACCATTAAGATGAAATTAATTAAAAAATCAGCAATGGCAATAGTAAAAGACAACAAGCTCCTCGTTGTAAGGAAGAAAGGCAGCAGGGATTACCTCATGCCTGGCGGCAAGCCCGAGGGAAAAGAAACTCCAATTGAAGCCCTCGCTAGGGAGCTGAAGGAGGAGATTGACTGCGGCTTTGACAACGCCTCGCTCACTTTCCTTGGCCACTTTGAGGACTTCACATCAGATGGCAAGGCAAAGGTTTCCATTGAGCTCTTTACAGGAGAAATAATAGGAACTCCAAAGCCCTCCTCAGAAATTGAGGAGCTGAAATGGATATCTGTGCATGATACGCTTAATCCTTCTGTTACCCCTATTATAAAGAAGCAAATCATGCCGTTCTTGATTGAGAGAAAGGCGCTTGTTTAGTTATCCCTTGCGACACAATGGCAGCCATAGCGTTCCTCAATTTCCTTATTCTTTCTATTATTTTGCTTGCGTCTTCTACAGATACCTCTTTGCCATAATAGTTTACGCTGTTCCTTTCTTTCCTCAACTCGTCAAATTCTTCCCCTTTCTCACTTTCCCCAACTACCTCTTTTATGAACGCAGTATAACATTCGTGGTTGTATACTTTGTATCCTTTTCTGAGAGCCAGCGCTTCTAAAAGCTCTCTGAGAGAGTCATAAGCCAGTGACAGCTTTGAACTGGCTGTAACGCTGCTCATCTCTAGCTTGCTTTCTGATTCAAGCTTATTTTGGCTGGATTTCATTAACGCCTGAATCATGTCATTATCAGGGCTTACCTGCTTGGCTGTCCTCTTATTGCAGCATTCTTTCCAGTCCATGTTCAAAGCACCACTCTACCCTTGAGGATGTAGCCGTTTATTATGTTGTTTGCCAGCTCTTTGCTTTTTATGTCTTTTAGCGATGTAAACCAGAATAGCTGCACTTTTCTCCCTATCTTTTTTTCAAACTCGCTTGTGTCAATCTCCTTTTGAAGCGCAAAAACAGCCAGATCTATGTCAGAATCCGGTTTTACTTCAGCTTTAGCTAGGGAGCCGAATAGCATTATTGCTGGCATCGTTAGCCTTTTCCCAAAAAAATCCAGCAGCTCTCGCAGCACACGCCTCCAGTAGATTCTTGACAAGTCCTTAAACACAGGATTTTCCCTGTTGGCATAATAGAATATGTAGTTCCGGTACTTTTCCTCTAGCAGCAGCCCTTCGGCCTTGTAGCTGGCCAGCAGCTTCGAAGCCGTTGGCGGTGATATTCGCGCGATTTTGGCGTACTCCCTGACATTTACCCGCCGGTAGCTGTCCTCAAAAAACACCCTTAAATTGTTAATTATCTTTAACATACGTTAACTATTTTTAACACTTGTTTAAATATTTTTCGGTTTTGTCCATTGCCCTGCCAACTCCTCTCTCCGATAGCCAAGAAGCAGATAACGCCGTTTCTGGTTTGGAAGGGGTGGTGTTGCAGTAAATTTAAACAAGTTTAAGGCCCCGTATCTTCTCAAAATGTTTTCTGTTTCGTGTTAAGAGTTTCAACGAGTGTACTATGCATATCGAAGCTATGAACAAATCCCTTAAGTCTATTGGATTGCCCTGCCTTTCCAAGTCAGAAATAATTTTCGCTGATAGTTCCATTGCAGCTTCGTTTGTACCTAGGAGGAAAAGTGTATTGAGCAAACCTTTTGCTGTAGTGACTTCGCTTTCCATCTTCCTGCTTTTATAGGCTCCCCAATAGAGCTCAAACGCATTTATGTCAGTAGTTCCCAGTTCGTGTGTGGTCTCCAGGGATTTTATTAGCGCTGCTGTGTCGGGCTCGTTTCGCAATAGGTCAATTAAAACATCACTATCCACAACTACCTTTTCCATAGTTTCCACAGCTTCCTTGTTTCATTCTTCAGCTTTTGAGCTTCCATGTCTGACATCTTCCACGAGCCCGCAAAGTCAGACGGTTTGGAAGCGCTCACCCTAGGCAGAATCCTGAGTATTGCAGTGTTGATTGACACCGGCTTTCTTTCTTTTTCCCGCATTATTCCCACGAGCGCGTTCAGTCTTTGGTATGCCTCTTCCGAAACTTTTATCGACTTTATCGAAGATTTTTCCACTTTTTCCACCTTTTACACTAAGTAGAGCCTTATGTATTTAAAGTTTTCCTTTTTGCATCACGAAATTCCAACGGTAGATTTAAATATGCTCTGCAGTTTTCTGTCAGTAATGGCAATGGAGCAGTCTGAAAATTGGTTACTATGTCAGCCGCAGCTACAAGTGTGGAAAATGGAACGAATGGCCAGAAGCATCTCCGCTCTGTCATCTGCACAGTCCTCGGCCACGTTGACCATGGCAAGAGCAGTATCCTTGACAAGATCAGGGGCACCTCTTTTGTGCAGTCCGAGCCTGGCCAGATTACCCAGTCCATTGGCGCTTCCATAGTCCCTGTTTCTGTGATCAAGAAATTGTGCGGCCCCCTTCTGGAGCAGCTGAAGCTGGCCTTGACAATTCCCGGCCTGCTTTTGATTGACACTCCTGGCCATGCGGCTTTTGTCTCGCTGAGAAAGAGGGGCGGTGTCCTTGCTGATATTGCGATTCTTGTTATTGACATGAATGAGGGCTTCATGCCGCAGACGCTTGAGGCGCTTGACATCCTGAAGAATTACAAGACCCCTTTTATTGTTGCTGCCAACAAGCTGGACATGGTTCCTGGGTGGAGGAATGATGTTAGCTATC
>JAHFTU010000118.1 GCA_023269295.1 Candidatus Woesearchaeota archaeon
AGGTCAATCAAGAAAGCTGATATAGTCAAAAAAGAGGTAAAAAAGAGGTGCATGGCAACGGCAGGACCGGCAGGTTTTGAAGGGGTAAGGCAGCTTATAGACTCATACAAGCTGGACATAAATGGCGTCGTTGTAGACGTGAGAATCTTCACGACTGAGCAGGAGGCTGTGCCCATATACTCCATCTCTTTCCTTAACATAAGCGATGCCACGCTGAGGATTCTAAACAAGCTGAGGGAGGAGTTCCTTTCCAAGGTTGTGATAGGCACCATCCAGCTTGGCGAAGAGACTGGCGTGGACATCAGGAAAAAGTTTGAAGGTGAGATAAGGATTCTGATTAAGAAATACTTCCCAGGCATAGATTTAGACACAACCAACATTCTTGTGAGCCATGTCATGCAGCAGAACGTTGGCCTGGGAAACATAGAAATCCTGCTGAAGGACAAGAGCCTGGAAGAAATAGTCATCAACAACGCGCAGGAGCCTGTGTGGGTTTACCACCGGAAGCACGGCTGGCTTAAGACAAACATCACGATTCCAAGCGAGGCAAGGATAAGGCATTACGCGACAACAATAGGCAGGGACATTGGCAAGGAAATCACGCTGCTGCAGCCTTTGATGGATGCCAACCTGCTGACAGGGGACAGGGTAAATGCCACGCTGAACCCTATCTCAAGCAAGGGCAATACCATAACCATAAGGAAGTTTTCGGAAAAGCCGTGGTCAATAACTGACCTCATACTGACAAAGACAATGGATGCTGAGACTGCTGCGTGGGTGTGGCTGTGCGTGCAGCAGGAACTTTCAATGATAATTGCAGGCGGCACTGGCTCTGGCAAGACCTCAGCGCTGAATGCCATTGCAAACTTCTTCCCGCCAAACCAGAGGATTATTTCAATAGAAGACACCAGGGAGCTTACATTGCCGAACACGCTGCACTGGGTTCCGCTCGCGACAAGGCTGCCCAACCCCGAAGGCAAGGGCGAAGTTAGCATGCTTGACCTTGTTGTTAACTCCCTGAGGATGAGGCCTGACCGCATCATCATGGGCGAAATCAGGAGGAAGGCCGAGGCTGAGGTTCTTTTTGAGGCCATGCACACAGGCCACAGCGTTTACGGCACTTTGCACGCCAACAACGCCGAGGAAACTATTACGAGGCTCACCAACCCGCCGATTGAGGTTCCGAGGATAGTGCTTTCCTCGCTCTCGGCAATACTTGTCCAGAACAGGAACAGGCGTACAGGCTTCAGGAGGACGCTCCAGCTTGCAGAGATTCAGACTAATGGGGACGCAAAGGTCATCATACAGCTGGATGTGCTGAAGGACAAACTGGTACAGATAGCGCCTCCGGGCAGGGTGCTTGAAACGCTCGGGCTTTACACCGGGCTTAACCCTGATGAGATTGGCAAGGACCTACAGGAAAAGGCGCAGATACTAAAGTGGCTTGTTTCGCAGCAGATAACCGATGTCCACAAGATTGGCCTTATCATGGCAAAGTACTACACTGGAAAGTTCAGGATGCAGTGAGTTTGTATGGGAATAGAAAACGTTGTGGCAAGGAAGCTTCCTGGCTTGAAGAAGATGCTCAGGATGGCTCACTTAAAGCAGAACCCTGAGCAGTACGTCAAGAGGGCGCTTCGGCTCGCATTCTACGCTGCATTTGCGCTGGCGGCAACTACCTTCTTTGCCACAGCAAAAATGATGCCTCCGGAGAAGGTGCTTGTCATCGTGCTGTCGGTCATGATGTGCTCTTTTTTCCTGGTATCTTTTTTCCTTGTAAACGCGCCCAAGGGGATAATCAGGAAGAGGCAGCGCGAGATTGACAAGGACGTGCTTTTTGCAGGCAGGTACATCCTGATGAAGCTTGAGTCTGGCAGCCCGATAATCACCACGCTGATTGATGCCTCTAAGGGCTACGGCATTGCCGCGAAGTATTTCAAGGAGATTGTTGACCAGATTAACACAGGCATTCCTGTTGAGGACGCGCTTGAGGAAGCGAGGAATTACACTTCATCGGAAAAGTTCAGGAGGGTGCTGTGGCAGCTCGTTACAACATTAAAGACAGGCACTGATGTAACCAGCCCCCTGAAGGCAACGCTCGCCGCGATTGCCAATGAGCAGGTTATAGAGATAAAGGAGTATGGCAAGAAGCTGAACTCGCTCATGCTGTTCTACATGGTAATGGCGTGCGTTGCCCCGTCGCTTGGGCTTACCATGTTCCTGATCATAGGCAGCTTCATTAACCTGCAGATAAGCGGCACTGTGATGTACGGCATCCTTTTTTTGCTCGGAGTGCTCCAGGGCTTTTTCCTGGTACTGATTAAGGCAGCAAGGCCAATGGTAGAGTTTTAAAGTTGCGAGTTGTAGTAAAATGGGATTCGGCGGCGAATTGTTTGAGGGAGTTGGCAAGGCGTTTATTTTTGAGCGCTTCAGGCCAAAGCTGAGGGGCTATCTGTCCAAGAGCGGGATAGCGGACGTGCCTTACAGCTATATGGGGCTGTTCTTCTGGCTCAGCATCATACCTGTGGCTTACATTTTCATATTCACAGTATGGAAGATAATAGTTGAGAAAACATCAAATCCCATTTTTCAGTTTTTGTTTGCCGTGGTAGCATGGACGCTCTTGCACGGTGCTGTGCTTGCAGGAATCCTCGTGGCCACTTACCTTTACCTTGACCTGAGGGTTTTCAACAGGACAAAAAAAATGGAGGCAGTGCTTCCTGATTTTCTCCGCCTGGTCTCCGAGAACCTCAAGGGCGGCATGCCTTTTGAGAAGTCCATGTGGAGCGCCATCAAGCCAGAGTTCGGAATATTAGGCCAGGAAGTCAGGCTGGCTGCAAAGAAAGTCATGACAGGGTCTGATGTTGACATGGCAATTTCAGAGTTTACAAACAAGTACGATTC
>JAHFTU010000119.1 GCA_023269295.1 Candidatus Woesearchaeota archaeon
AAGAACTCGTTGATTGCTTCCACTATCTTGTTTACAGCATCGTTGGTCAGGCTGACTGCAGAGCCCTGCATTATCAGCTTGAGCTCGTTTGCTGTTTTCGGTAGAAGGTCAACTATTTTTGAAATGTGCTCTTCCTTGAGCCGGTTAATTTCCAGCTTGCTGATGGCAATGTGCAGCTCTTTTCCCTGCTTTGGGGTTATCTCAACAAAAGCGTTGAGGTAGTCCTCCATCCTGGTAATCCTGATGCTGGGCTCCTTGTCGCGCTGCTTTATCTTCTCAACCTCTTCTTTCAGCTCGGAGAGCGTGATTGGCGTCTGGCTTATTGTCTTTGGCTCCATTTTTGCTTCACTCCAGTATTGATTCTTATTTCCTTACGGTTGCTGCTACGGCAACGTATGCTTTTTTGAGGTGGACAGGGCCCACTATGAGCGTTTTTTGCTTGCCGCCGTCCCTTATTTTTACCATGTAGCAGGTTCCCTGCATTCCGACAACCTTGCCTATCCTGCCGTGGAACCTCCTGAAGTACATTCCGTCCATGATTGACGGCTGCCCGCTGAGCAGGACATGGTCACCAATCTCAAGCTTCTGGACAAAGCCGCTTACAGCGAGCTTTCCCTTCATCTTTTTTGAGACGTGGAACAGGTGCTTTGTCTTTCGCCTTGAACTTCCGACTCGCTTTACCATCGTTAATTACCTTACGTAATGCAAACATTTTGAGAAAAGGCAGGCATTTAAAAAGCTATTGCTTACCGCCTTCGCTTGTGCCTAGACTGCCTTGCATGGCGCTTCACATGCTTTGCCCTGCGTTGCACCTTCTTTGCCTTGTGCTTTGCAGTATGCAATTTCGCGACATGCGGAATGCGCAATCGGGCTTGCCCCGATTTGCGCCTGCTCACTTTCTTTTTGTGCTTTGGCTTGGCTTTTCGCTTTGGCCTCGGCTTGGGCTTGGATTTTACGCCCCTTTTTACAAGGGAGCTAAGCTCGTCAACGCGCTCGGTTATTTTCCTGATGAGCGTTTCCCTTGTCTTGACACGGGCAATCTCCCGCGCGAGGTCCTTGTCCTTTATCACGTCCCTTATCCATACCTCAAAATCGTTCTTGTCGCGGTTGACGTGGTAGCGGAAGACGTCATCGGTTGCTTTTTGGAGGGCATCAGAAACATCGGCAAGGCTTCGAAGGTTTTCATTTGTGCACAGCCAGAAGCTTACCTGAAAAGGCACCCTTGATAGTATGCCTTTTGCAACCGATACCGGCACTTTCCTTTTCATTCTTGACCTTCTCAGACAAAGATAATTTTCTGAAAAGCTGTGGCTCGGCGGTATATAAAATTTTCTGTTTCCACTTGCCAGTTACAACTCATATTTATAAGCTAATCTCCCCACTGACTGGCAAAGGATGAATCTCAGGTCATTCTTGGTGGTGGATTTCAAGGACATGTCCAACTGGATAGGCCTTGCAATAGCAGTCCCGCTCCTGATTTGGGGGATAAAGATGATTCTTAGGGTGATTTGAAATATGCATAAAGATTAAAAAGCAAAGCTCGCCCCTTACATTGTGCCAAATGTTCTGTATGTGGGGGATACTCCTGAAGGAGTTTTATCAGAGGCTAAATACGCAAACAGAGACAAGCCTAATAACAATTGGACAATAGCTGAAGTTCCGCTTGGTCCTTTCCCTAGGGCAACTCCCGATGGCCTGGGAAGCTGGCTTAAAGGTGAGGTTACAGGTTACCGCCCACTTAGAAGGTACGATGCTGTTGTTGTTGCTTGTAACTATGCGGACATGGTCCCTGTCGTGAGGGAGTCACTTCCTAAACGCCGATAATACATTTAGGCTGCAAGACCGAGGCACCTGATGGAGTTGATGCTGTGCTTGACCATCTTCAGATCAAAGAACTGATTCCAACGCTTGATGGGCTGCTAAACAGAAACATCACTCGCTAAGATGGCAATCTCTGAACGGCGAAAGTTTTAAATATGTGTGCATAGTATGTGTACTCATGGCAAGCATAAACGTCTCGTTGAAGCGGGAAGCGTACGCGTTTTTGCGCTCCTTGAAAAGTGGGAACAAGAGTTTTTCAGATGTAATCCTTGATTTTAAGGAGCGGCGGAGAAGCGTTCTTGATTTCTTTGGCATCCTGAAGAATGCTGAATTGAATGAAAAAGAGGCTGTAATGAGGGATTTCAGGGCTTCTGTGAACAAGCGGTTGCAATGATAGGCCTGGATACGTCTGCAATTATTGACCTTTTCAAGGGGGTTGACAGCGTCAAAAAAGCGCTTGTTGATGCAAAGGGGCCATTTGCTTCTACTGATGTAAATTATGCTGAGGTAATGTTCGGCCTTAATCCAAAGCATCCAAAAAGCAAAGCTGAAGAGCAATACTACGATGAATTCTTTAACTCAATCAGCATGTTGAAGCTAGCTGAAGTTTCAAGTAAAAAAGCCGCGGCAATATACTGGGAACTCCGGGAAGCAGGAAAGACTGTGGAACCTTTTGATTGCCTTATCGCCGGAGTATTATTAGCCAACGGCGTTACAAACATTATTACGAAGAACAAACAGCATTTTGAAAGGGTAAAAGGCCTGAATGTTATCGGTTATTAAAATTCTTACCTCGCAGCGTTCAAAGACTGCCTCTGATTATGTGAATTGTATTTGCAAAAACTATTTATATGCTCCTGAGGTTTCGTGATTTTGAGTTACGATGGCTTCCGAGACAACAGCAGCTGCAGCGGCAGGGACATTCCCGAGGACGTACGATTTCAAGCGCATTGAAGAGAGCGCTGCAAAGCTCTGGAAGGAGGCAAAGGTTGTTGAGAAGGCCATTTCTTATGATTCTAAAAAGCCGCTTTTCAGTTTTCTTGAGGGGCCGCCCA
>JAHFTU010000008.1 GCA_023269295.1 Candidatus Woesearchaeota archaeon
GACATTTTGAACCCGGGTCGCAGCCGTGACAGGGCTGTATTCTAGGCCAGGCTGAACCACCAGGGCGATATTAATCTATGTGAGTCAGTGAATTGAGGGCACTGCCGGGCGCTAAACGTCCATAACTAGCTCTACCTGTTGAAAACAACATTATGTAGAGAAAAACGTGTCGCCCCAGCCATTCCAGAGTCAAAAACAGCCACTTGTTTATAAAGTTAACTACTGCGGTTTTTTCCGGCAGCCACCGCCATTTATTTACAAAACAAAACATTTAAATATTACCACTTTTAAGTATATCTTTGTAGTGATGCGAAGTGAAGTGAAATGGGAACTGTGACAATCAGCATAAGTGATGAAACTGAGCAGAAATTCAGGCAAACTGTTAAGCAGAAGCTTGGCGAAGGCAAAGGAAAACTGGGCAAAGCTGTAGAGGAGGCACTGCGGAAGTGGTTTGAGGAAGACGAGCAGCAAAAGCTGCGGCAGGAAGCTCTGGCTTTGCTGAAAAAAGGCCTGTATAAAGTAGGGAAAAACTACACGTTCAAAAGAGAAGAGGCATATGAAGATCGATACAGAAAAATCACTGGCACTAATTGACACAAATATTCTCGTGTATGCGTACGCTGAAGACTCGCCAAAAAGCAAGAAGGCTGCAGAGCTTCTTGGCAGTTGCTTTGCCGGCAAAATAAAGCTTGCTTTGTCGCTGCAAAATATTGGAGAGTTTTGCGACGTGGCACTCAGGAAATACAAGCTTGACCTTACTACAATTAACAGGATTACACGGCAACTTCTATACTATACAGATTTCACCAAGGTTTCTTACACAGGACCTGTGTTGCAAGGTGCACTTCAATTAGTCAGCATGCACAAGCTTGAATTCTGGGACGCTGTGCTCGTCGCCACAATGAAGGAAAACTCAATTGAAACCATCTACACAGAAGACGCCGCATTCGGAAAAATTGAAGGGATAAAAGCGGTGAATCCATTCCAATAGCAGGTGGCGGGCAAATGAACATATTCATAGAAAACCCCTCTTGCACGAAACTAAAAAAGGAATTTGAAAAAGGCAAATGGTTTACTATAGGCAATTTGGCAGTCGCTTACCCTTACCCATACGGTTTTATCCCAGGAACAATGCAGAAAGATGGGGACCCTCTCGATGCTTTTCTCATCACGGCCAACCCATCAAAAATAAAACGTGGTGATTTTTTAGACACATATGTTTTGGGCATGGTTGAATATCTTGAGGATGGAGAAAGAGACTCCAAGATACTGGCCAAAAGCCCGTCAGAAAACATTGAGCTGAATCAAAACATTAAAGCAGCTATAAAGAACTTTCTTCTGCACGCATTTGACAATAAACCTGGGAAAAGAGTTGAATTTAACGGCTTCCATGACAAGGCAGAAGCGGAGAATGAAATCAGGAACACAATCACCGCATACAACGGCAGTAGCACTAACAAGGAAAAATGAATATCCCCGCACCCGGACTTTCAGCTTCTTTACGATTTAGTTCGTTTTCTTGATAAACCTTCTTTCGCAAAGAAGGTTTTGAACCGGGAATCCCTCGGGCACGGCTGACTGCCGGTCATCCTTTCTCAAAGCGAGAAGTTACAGCAGCGATAGTATCTACAGCCGAGTGCTCGACCAGGTTGAGCTATGCGGGGATAAAACCGAGAAGTTGGAAAGTTGCTTATAAAGGTTGCGCCGCCTTGGAGATGGTTCCCTCATTTTTGACAAGAGGCTAATACCTTTTTTTCAGGCTTAACAAGATCGCCAAAGATGTCAATACTCGAAATATTTGAGCCTGTATAGTTCTCAACCAGGTTATGCTTTCCTTCTGACAATGCGGCGTTTGATAACAACCCAACTAAGTTGCCGTAAGAGTCAAAAACCGGTGCTCCGCTTTGCCCTGCATTCGGTTTAATTGAGGTAAGGAATTGACTAGCATAATTCGATCCTCCAGTGAGCGATGTTACGGTACCGCTTATAACGCTGGAGCCGGAAGCATTAGAAGCATTAGGGTCAAAAGAAACCATGTAAACATGCTCTCCTACTTCTAGCGTGTTTGACAGCCTAAACTTAGGAATAACTACTTTGTACTGTGTTGGAGCGTATACCAATGCAAGGTCTTGCCTTGTGTGGATACTGAAGTTATATACTGGAATTAGGCCAATCTGCACGTTTCCTCCGCCTTCTAACTCAACCGTGACAAGCTTTCCTGAAACAGACTTTGAAACCGCGTCAGCATAACCAACTTCAGCACCAGTCGTTTGGAGTGATGTACCAGTTTTAGTTATAAGGCCATGAGCAACAGTTAAAACATACCCTCCGCCCAAGTGAATACCTTGCGATTGCGAAGTTCGTTCTTTGCCAAATACAAAAACAAGGTTATCACTGGCCTTTCCTATTTCTTCCAATGTCTTTGGAGTTGAGGAAGGACCATTAAAATTACTCTCAAGCGTTATAAGTTGCTCAAGCCTACCAGAAACATTTGGTTGTTCAGCACATGGAGGGGCTATATACGTAATGGAAAAAGCCTCAGGAATTGATGAGGAACCTGGTGACGTTGCGGCAGGTTTTTGCAAGGCAGGTGGAGTAGACACGGAAGAGGGCTGGCTGCTGCAGCTAACAGAAGCTAAAAGCAGTCCTGTTATCAGAGCAGACACACCTGCGAATTGTAAACCTCTTACCGCAACTACATTCCTGCTTGACTTGTTCATATAAGAAAGCGAAAGAACCAAAGTTTAAAAATATTTTCACGGCTTTATCGTAACCGTGTTTGAGTGCGTCACAAACTTCACGTTCTTCTCAGTGTAGAAGCGCAGGGAGCCTTTCGGGAGAACAAAAGTGCCAAGTATGCTGAGCCTTGAGCGTATCTTGTAAGCCAGAATCCTCTCCTCGTTCTTGTCAATGCTTTCGAGCTCCCACTTGACAACCGAGCCCTTGCCGTCATTGAAGATTGTGGCCGGCTTCAGCGTCCCCATGGAATCGTGCTCAACCTCTGCAATCATCGGAACCCTGTCCATGACAGTAAGCTTGACATACGGGTCTGATGAGCTGTTCTTGATGCGAAGGATAACTTTCAGCTCAGATATGCCGCCTTCCTTGTAGCTGATGGCGTTGGCTTCCTTAATCAGCCTGACCGGGCTCTGGAAGAACCTGTAAAGGCCCAGGAAAACCAGGGCAATGACCAAAAGGTAAAGGATGGAACGGTAGCTCTCAACTGAGGTTAGGGTAATCTTCTCCTGCGGGCCAAGCGAAAGCTCCCACGCCTCGTAGCTGTCACCGCCCCTGGAAATGGAATACGATTTTGGGGTGGACTTTGTGAACAGCGACTTAAAGAAGCCTGACCTTGACTCAATCACGGTTGTGCTTTTCACGTTGCCATCGTTTACGTAAGTGGTCTCGTTAACCCACCTGAATAAAGAGCCCTTCTTTTCTGAGCTCACAGGCTTGATTTCAGAGTAGCTTATGACCTCAAATTTTTCAAAGATTGTTGGCTCAAGCGGCTGGTCATTAACGAAAAGGACGACCTTCAAAGTATCCTTTGCCGGCGGGGTCAGCGGGCCAAGCTGCACCTTGGCAGAAACTGTCTTGCTCTCAAGCGGCTCAAGGTTTGTGACAATCTCTTTCCTGATGAGACCAGTTGAGATGCTGGAAAGAACAACGCGCAGCTGGGAAATGTTCTTGGGATTGCGGTTAATGAGGTTGACCCTGACCTCAAACTCATTCCTCGGGTCAATCTGCGCGGGAATCTCAACAATCCTGCTCACAGCAGCCAAGTACTCCTGAAGAAGCTGGTGGTTTGAGCGGATGTTGACATAGACAGGCAGGGCCTGTGATTGCTTTCCCCTGACCGAAGACGCATCAAGGTTCACTATCCTAAGGCCCGGAGGGAAAGCAGCAGTAGGCTTGAAGTACAGCTTTACTTTCTGGGAACTGAAAGCAGGAACGTCAATACCGGAAAAATAGTAGTAAAGCGGGTCAGACTGCACACTCCACTCAATATCACTGACCGAAATCCTGAACTTCTCATCGTAGTTGCCAGGATTCCTCACAGTAAGCTCAAAGGCAGCCTGCCCATCAAGCGTGATTGAGTCATTTATTGCCTTGACAGAAACTGAAAAGGACTGCGAGCCCTGGTCACCCTGCGCTGCTGCCGAAAAAGCCAAAAAAAGCGAAGCTACAACTGCGAGCAAACAAACTGACAGAACACTTTTAGCCATGCACATATGAGACAGCTCCAAAAACAACTCAAAAATGTCTTCACATATTTAAATAGTTTGTGCTATGCCCTTCAGGACCGCTAAACAACAGACAGCAGCATGAGAACACCGTAAAAAATGCCAGCTGAGCCGGCTGCGAAAGAGATAATCCTGTAAAAAAAGTCGCCGCGCAACCTGATTACTGGATAGGAGAAAAGCAGCGAAAAGGCAACCATGCCAAGCACAACGCCCAAGCTGAATATTCCAGTGCCAAGTATGATTCCGCCAAGCGTAGTCACGCCAAGCGAGGCAGTGAACAGGAGAAGCAGCTCATCATTGCTCGCAAGCCCGTGGATTATGCCAATCCCGAAGATGTGCTTGTGGGCGTGCGCGCTGCCCTGCTCTTTTGCATGAAGGTGGCCGTGCGAATGAGCCACTTCGCCATGCTTATGCCTGTGCGAATGAAAAAACAGGGCGTCCTTTAAGCTCACTGCGCCGAGCACTATAAGCATTACGCCCACAACCTTCCCAAAATTAGCCAGCCACGACTTCAGCAATGATTCCCTGAAGGCATAAAGAAGCGTGGTGACAACCGTGGCGGTAAGCATGTGGCCCAAAGCCCAGCTCACGCCAAGCCGGACTGACGACTTTAGCGAGGTCGATTTCCTAAGAATGTTTGATACCGCAATGAGATGGTCAGCATCGCAGCTGTGCTTGAAGCCCAGGACAAGGGCAAGGAGTGCAAACGACACATATCCTAACATTTTACCATAGGCTCTCAGCAGCGGATAATGAGTGGGGCCGCCGTGATTCGAACACGGGCTGCACCCATTTTGTAGTTTCTTGATAAACCTTCTTTCTAAGAAGGTTTGCCCCAAGGGTGTATCCTGCCAACTAGACTACGGCCCCATGACCCTTTTAAGACCCAAGTCGACAGCAGTCGACTGGGCCCAGTCGCCAAAGGCGACTTGGGAAAGGGTCAATCCAAAAGCGAAGTCTGCTCTTTTAAAACAGTTGTGGTGATGGAACGCAAAACAATTAAATACGCCCGAAACATAAGTTAAGGCATGAGGGCTGCTACAACTGCAATTATGATTTTTCTTATCGTGGCTGCTTTAATTGCCGGATGCGCAAAACAGAACGTAACAGGCCATGCTGTTGTGAAGATAAGAAGCGACTTGAAGCAGAGTGATGCCAATAACAGCACAAAAACAGCTGATACAGCAGAGGGCGGTAATGGCTGCAACCCTGATGTTGGGGAAATTTTGGGAACTGACAACCCTACGCTATGATTCTGCTGATGTGCTGCTCCTTCACTGTCCGCAGGACGTGCTGCACAAAGCTTTCAACGCGCTCCTCATGGCTGACTATTATTATTTGAGGAAGCTGAAGCTGCACGAGGACGTCCCTGAGCTTGTTAAGCTGCTCGGCGCTGAAGCCGTCAGTCGGCTCGTCAAGGATGAGAAGGTCCTTTGTCCTGATAGTTGAGACGAGGTTGTTTATTACCATGTTCAGGGCGAGGCGGTAAGCAAGCGCGCAGCTCGTTTTCTCGCCTCCTGAAAGGTTCTCAACAGGAATCTCAAAGCCGTCTGCCTCCACAACAGGCGTGAAGTCATCATCAATGCGCGCCGTAAGGGTATCATTGCCCATGAGCATCACGAACCACTCCTTGAAAAGCTCGTCAAACTCATGGTGCACTTTCATCATCACATGCCGCTCAATTACGCCAACAAGGCCGATGAACATTTCCTCCAGCCAGTAGTTGAGGTTGTTTGACTCGTCCAGCTCTTTTTTGGCCGCCTCTTTTTTGCTGATTTCATCGGACAGTATCTTAATCATGCTAACAACGTTTTCCCTCTCCTTACCCAGCGAGGCCTTCTGCATCATGAGCTGCATTTTTTCGCCCATTGCCTTGTCCAACATTGACTGAAGCTGCAGCAGCCCTGCATCAACATCACCAAAAGCGCCTATTCTGGCAGCCAGCTCAATCTTTTTTGACTCAAGCAACTCCAATTCTGCGCGCAATGACTCAGCTGACTTCTCAGCAGCAGCAATCATCCTCTCTTTCTCTGCAACCATAAAGAGCTTTTCCTTGGAAGACTCCAGCTTTTTCTTTGCAGCTGCCAGGGAGGCAAGCTCTGACTGCATCTCGGCAACAGCCATGGTTGATGATGGCAGCGACGATGGCTGTGGAGGCGAGATATTGACGTTGAAGCTTGCTGCGAGCTCAAAGTAGGGCTTAAGCTCTGAAACAAGGCCTGCAGCTGCCTTCTCCTTGGCCTGCAAGTCATTGAGCCCTCCTTTCAGCGACTTTATTTTCTGCACAACGGCTGCCTTTTTCTCGGCTGCAGCGATTAGCTTCACGTTAAGCTCAGCGATTTTCGATTCCTCCTCTGAAGAAATCCTGTGCTTGTGCTCTCCTGAAACAGGCTGAAGGCACGTTGGGCAATTTGAAAGCACAGAGATTTTCTGCTGGAGCTGCAGCGACGAGGACTTCATCGCCTCATCCCTGCTGATGGCTGACTCGGCATCAGACTTGAGCTGTTCCGAAGCAGCGAGCTCGTCCTCAAGCTGCTTCTTGCTTCCGGCTTCCAGCAGGAGAGCGTCTGAATAAAGCCTCAGTTTGGAAAGGCCTGAAGAAAGCTGGCCTAGGGCTGCTGAATTATCCTGAACCTGCAACTTCAGGCTGCTGATTTCTTTTTTGGAAGCTGCAATTTCTGATTCCTTGAGCTTTGCCAAGCTTTTTTTCTCTTCAACAACTGCTGCTGTTGCTGCGAGCTGGCTTTTCAGTGAGTTGAGCTGCCTGGCTTTTTCCTCAGATTCCTTCAGCGACTCCTGCTGTTGCTGCAGAAGCTTTTGCACATTGTCAATATCCGGAAGGAGCGCTGCAATCTTTTTATCAACAACAGCCAGGGTGTCTGAAAACTGCTGAAGCTGCTGCTGCTTCTGCGGCAGGTCCTCAATCCTTGCAGAAATCTCCCTCTTTTTCTCGCGAAGCGCCTGCATGACAACCCCAGCGCTTTCCCTCACGAGCTTGTACTTCTCAACCTGGAACACCCTCCTCAGCGTATCAAGCCTGACCTGCGGGTCCTCGAAAAGGATGCGCTTCATCTCCTCCTGCGGGGTGTAGACAGTAAAGCGGTAAATGAGCCCTTTGGACTTCCGCAGAAGCTCCTTCGGGTAGCCAAGCATTTCAAGGACCCTGGCTTTCAGCTCCTCTGCAGTGCAAAACTGCTTAACACCGTCAATAATCAGGTAGCCCTCGTCCTGCCTGATTGAATCCTTCAGACGCTTAAGATTCCTCTGGATAATTATCTCCCTGCCATCAAGCAGGAAGGTGAGCTCAACAAGCCCTGACTGCTTGCCATGCCGAAGGAGGGCCTCGCTTGAAAGAAGGCCCTTGCTAATGCCAAAAAGCGCGAACTCAATAGCAAGAAGTATGGTTGACTTGCCGCTGCCGATATCACCGGAAAGCAGCACGCTGCCCTGCGGAAAATCTATTTCCTGATTAAGGTAGCTCCGGATGTTGTGCAGCCTGATGGACTTTATAATCATGCCAGCAGAAGTAACTGCGAGTTATAAAAAGTTTATTCACAATAGTATATAGACAAGCTTTAAATAAAAAGCCAAGTTTCAAAATAGCCATGGGGGCAGCACTTGAGCTTCGTCTGAGCCAAATAGTAGGAGAAGGCAAAAATCTTGCGGTTTCTTTTGAGGTTGACAAAAGCAGCGGAATTGAAGTGCCGCTGGTTGAGATTCTACTTAAAGATGACAGGCTAGTTGAAATACCGGTACAGCTAGTGAACCCAGGAGGAAAGCCAAGATACGAACGTAAAACTGACGATGGCGAAACAATAAGAGTTTATACTGAAGGACAGCTTGTTCAAGTGGTGGACACTCACGGCAAAATATTAAGCGAGCAGCACTACAAGCCACAAAGATGACTCAAGAGCAGCTTCTACAGCTAGGTATTCTGGCTGTTTTCATTGGCTTTGTTGTAATTATTGGCAGCTTCCTCTTTGCACCGAATGAAAAAGAGCAGGGTGGAAAAAGCAGCTTCAAATTCTCAGTAGTCGGGTTCCTAGGATTCATCCCGTTCGGGTTCGGCAACGACAAGAAACTAATGATGTTGACGCTTATACTGGCAACTGCGGCAGTGGCTGCGACGATGATTTTGTTTTCGAGAAGCTTGAAGCCGTAAGTTAGAAAACCTCAAACAAACGGTACCCTTCCAAGCTGCTTCTTGAAGTCCTCGATTATTGCGACGGGCTCAGGGTCAATGCCGGTCAGCTTGGCAAGATAAACGCTCGTGAGGTCGCCGATGTGGACAGCTGAAAGGATTCTAGTCAGCAGGTGCTCGCCCTTAATAACAATCTGGGTGGAAGCAACGTCCTTCTTGCCAATCATTTCCTTTGTAAGCTTCACCCTCTCCTTCACCCTCCTCATGTCAGCCTCGTCCTCAAGCATTATAACGTAATAATTGGCATTTAATTTAGTGAAGCCAACAAGCTCATTGTGGTTGAGCTCGGGAAAAACGTGGGTGAACGCGTGAATCTTCGCGTTCTCGTTGAACTGGGCCTTCCACCTGTATGCAATGCCAGCCATCCTGTCAGAAGAGTAGATGAGAGGGACCTTGCCGGCAAGCTTGTCAGCCAGCGACCTAGCGCGCTCACGGTAAGATGAAGCGGCTGACTTCAGGGCATTGACCGCAGAAGAAATTTCAGGCGAAGGGTCCGGAATAAGACCTGAATTGTGCATGACATTCAAAAGAGGCAGGAAAAGGTAAGGAAGCGCAGCCCTCGGCTGGATTCCCTCAGGCACTTCAACAACAGCCCTGTTAAGCTGCTCGGCCTGCAGCTTAAGCTTACCCCCTGACGTAACTGCCACAATCTTCGCCCCCTTCCTCATTGCCGACTTAACAGCGGACAGCGTCTCCTCAGTATTCCCCGAATATGAAATTGCAAAAACAAGCGTCCTGCCATCAACAAAAGCAGGGACATCATAGCCCCTAGAAACATGGACATGCAGCGACGGCGACTTCTCGGCGCAGTATGTCTGCAAAAGATTGCCGGCTATTGCAGAGCCGCCCATGCCGGTAACGACCACCTTGTCAACGCCGGAAACCTTCACGCCAGCGCCCAGGTGCTTTGCATCAGAAAGGTGCTCGGGAAAGCGCTCAACAAACGCAATAAAGGAATCAGCAGCCATACCCATCACCAAAGACAAACACAGTAATAATTGTTCAATGATAACAATAATGAAAACTTTTCTTTGACTGCAGCAAATATCTATATAAATATTGTGATGGTGCGCATTCCAGCAGAAACTGTGGCACATTACCAAAACCCTTATAAACCACTCCAAAAATCCCTGTGCACATGAATCTCTACTCACATCTTACACAGGCATGGCAGGAACAGACAGAGGGATGGAC
Organism: Candidatus Woesearchaeota archaeon; assembly: GCA_023269295.1. Lineage (GTDB taxonomy): Archaea > Nanobdellota > Nanobdellia > Woesearchaeales > UBA10216 > UBA10216. Next base: position 9,640 of record JAHFTU010000008.1, read on the forward strand.
TGCTGCGCAAAAGGACAGGCTCATAAAATGGAGAACAGAGCCGGCAACGCTCAGGATAGCTTTTCCTACACGGCTTGACAGGGCGCACGCTTTGGGCTACAAGGCAAAGCAGGGCTTCATTGTCCTAAGGCAGAGAGTAGACAGGGGCGGGAGACAAAGGGAACAGATAAGAAAAGTCAGAAAAACATCACACTCAAGGCAAACAAAGATATTAAGCAAGAACTACCAGCAGGTTGCCGAGGAAAGGGCAGCGAGGAAATTCCCAAACCTTGAGGTCCTGAATTCTTACTACGCCGGCCAGGACGGCCAGCACTACTGGTACGAAATAATCATGATTGACCCGGAAAGCCCTGTAATAAAGGCAGACAAAATGATGAACTGGATTGCGAGCCCCGCAAACACGAGAAGGGCATTCAGGGGATTGACAGCCGCAGCCAAGCGCAGGAGAGGCCTATTCCACACAGGCGTTGGCGCTGAGAAGATAAGGCCAAGCCTCAGAGCGCACAACAGGACCAAATAAGATTTCTAATAAGATAACAAGCATTAGAAAAACTTTAAATACTTTGCACGTTATGGTTTGAAACATGCCACTAAAGCTTTACTGCACGAGCTGCAACTACCAGTTTGTCCCCAAGACAGACAAAACGCCCAACAGGTGCCCTTACTGCGACAAGCTTGGCACGATTGAGAAGGCAAACCAGATGCAGGACCTCATAGACGAAGTATCAAGGGAAACAGGCGAGCGCGAAGAAAGGGAAAAATATTGAGTTGGAGTATTAATCACTTCATTCTTAGAACTGCCTTAAGCGCTGCCACAGCAACAAGAATCTGGCTGTTGTCGGGCTCTTTTGTGGTTATCCGCTGCAGCAGCAATCCCGGCACAACAATAAGCTTCATCAGAGGGAATTTCTCAAATTTTGCGCCAAGCCGCAGCAGCTCGTAAGAAACCCCAGCAATTACTGGCAACAGCAGCAGCCTTGAAAGGAATTTCGACATAAAGCCGCCAGGATTTACCAAAGAGAAAACAACAATACTCACAAGCATAACAATCAGCAGGAAACTGGTACCGCAGCGCGGGTGCATTGTGGGATATTTCCTGATTTTTGCCGTCAGCAGGGGTTCATGGTGCTCGTACGCGTGAATCGTCATGTGCTCGGCGCCATGATACTGGAAAAGCCGCTGGACATCCTTGAAGAGTGAAATGAAGATGAGGTAAGCAAGGAATGCAAGCATGCGGAAAACCCCGTCAACAAGGTTAAACAGAAAGGTTCTGTTGCTGCCAACAACAAGCTTAGCTAGAAACAGCGGCGCAACTACAAAAAGCAGAACAGCCAGAAGGATTGCAACAGCAAACGAGAAAAACATCTCACGCCTGCCCAAGACATCACTGCCTTTCTCGTCCTTTCCTGCGGCAGCGTTTGCCGAGAATGCAAGGGCCTGGAAACCTATGACAAGGGTTTCATAAAGAACGCCAACGCCGCGAACAATAGGAAATTTGAAAAGCCTGATGCGAGCCGCGAGAGGCGAAATCCTCCACACTTTTTCCACAATCCTGCCTGACTCTGCCCTTACAGCAACAGCAGTCTTCTCCTTGCTGCGCATCAGCACGCCCTCGATAACAGCCTGGCCGCCGATAAGCGTCAATTCATCCCCATCACTTTTTTCTTTGCTTACCTTGCCCATTGCCATGGCAACAACAGCGATAATTATTTAAAACTATGGAAAAGCCAGAGCACTATGACACAAACAATTTTCTTTGATAACTGCTACCAGAAAGAAGCAGATGCAACGGTTGTAGCTGCCGAAGGCAGCAAGGTTGAGCTTGACAAGACAGTCTTCTGCTACCAGGGAGGAGGGCAACTTGCTGACAACGGGAAAATAACCTGCAACGGCAGCGAATACAAAGTTATTGACGTCAAAAAAGAAAACGGCGCACTAATGCACTACCTTGACAAGGAGGGCTTGAAAACAGGCGATAAAGCGCACTGCGTTCTTGACTGGGAGCGAAGGCACAAGCTAATGCGGTACCACACCGCAGCGCACATATTGTCAGCAATTGTGAACAGGAAAACAGGAGCTTTGATTACAGGAAACCAGATAGAGCCAGAGCAGGCACGATTTGACTTCAACCTTGAAAACTTCGACAGGGCGGTGATTGAGGAATGCGTGAAAGAAGCGAATGCCGCGATAAGAAGAAGCATGGCTGTGAAGATGTATTTCCTTCCGAGAGAGGAGGCACTAAAGATTCCGGGCATGGTGAAGCTGGCTGCCGCTGTCCCCCCGCAGGTTGCCAACCTCAGGATAGTTGAGATTGGCGATGTAGATACCCAAGCCGATGGGGGAACGCACGTCAAGAACACGGCAGAAATCGGGCAGATTGAGATCATAAAGCTCGACAACAAGGGAAAGAGCAACCGCAGAATCTATTTCAGGTTAATCTGATTCTCCACTGGACACTGGACAGCTGCCCGCGACAGGTATTTAAGTTGAATTGGCGGCCAGGGCAGGTATGATTAAGAACAGCTTCATATTTCTGGAAAAAATATCCGCAGCAAAAGAGAGAAAGCTGTGGCAGCAGGGCATATTGGACTGGGATGATTTTCTGAAGGCAAAGAGAATAAAAGGAATCTCTGCTGCCGCGAAAATTTATTACGACAGAAAAATAACGGAAGCAAGAAGGCAGCTGTACGAAGGGAACAGCAGCTACTTTGCAGGCCTCCTGCCCCAGACAGAGCACTGGAGGCTTTATGAATTCTTCAAGGAGGATGCTGTTTATCTGGATATTGAGACAGACGGCCTAAGCAGCAACAACGACGTGACCCTTGTGGGAATCTTTGACGGCCTTGACACTAAGACAATGATTCGCCGCGTGAATTTGGACTGGCAGCTGCTGCGGAAAGAACTCGCAAAATACAAGATTGTCGTGACTTTCAACGGCAGCGTTTTTGATCTGCCTTTCATGAAAAAAAGATACGGAGAAATGATGCCAAAGCTGCCGCATTACGACCTCCGCTTTTGCTGCAGCAGGATAGGATTGAAAGGGGGACTGAAGATGATTGAGAAAGAGCTAGGCATCCGCCGCAGCAACTCAATCGTTGAGAAGATGTGTGGCGGGGATGCGGCGCAGCTGTACAGGATGTGGAGAGGCAGCGGCGACGACTATTACTTGAAGCTGCTGGTTGAGTACAATGAAGAAGACGTCATTAACCTCAAGAGAATCGCAGAGCACACTTGTAAGGAGCTTCGAAAAACAGCCACAGATGCCAAAATATTAAAAGAAGATACTGAAGCAACAGGCATATGAAGGAAATATCAGCAGGTGCCATCATCTTCAGGATTGATGAGAAAAACAGGAAGCCAAAATACTTGCTTCTCCATTACGGCACAGAGCACTGGGACTTTGTCAAGGGCCACATTGAAGGAAAAGAAACAGAAGAGGAAACCCTGCGCAGGGAGGCAGAAGAGGAATCAGGACTGACTGACCTGAAGATAATCCCTGGCTTCAGGGAAAAAATAAGCTACTTCTACAAAAGGGAAGGCAGAACAGTGCCGAAGGACGTGATTTTCTTCCTGGCACAAACCAACACGGCTGAAAAAGGCATAAAGCTGTCATTTGAGCATTCAGGCTATGATTGGCTGGAGTTTGATGAAGCTGTGAAAAAGGTAACTTACGACAGCAGCAGGAAGGTACTGGAAAAAGCCGACCATTTCCTGAAAAGTTTCCAGAAGCAGCGAAGCTTATTCGAAAAATAAAGACATTTCTGAAAATTCAACAGGGCTTCCGAAAATTTTCCGACGAGAAAGGCACAAGGCTTATTAAGAAGTTGCGCTTAAAGGACTGCATGGAGAACAAAACCGTAATAAATGTGGAATACAGGCTAACTTGGAAAGATTTCGGCTATTACAATCTTATTTCAATGGCATTAATTGCCATACTTGTGATTTCACTGCTTATATGGCTAATAAAAGGTGTTGAATAAATGGACCAGCAGGACTTTATCGAGATTATAGGAAAAGGTGCTTCTGCGGCATCTATAATGCTAATCATAATAGTTATTGGGATGGTATGGTACAAGATTACTGGGCATTCACCAACGCTCACAGACTTTATTTTAGGCTTCCAAATTGCAACATTAACCTTATTGGTCGGGTTTATTTATCATTTTGGAAAGTTCCAAGGGAAAGCTGAACACTTTATTGACGGCAATTCTGACTTAAAAGAAAGAATTATTAAGGTTGAAATGGAAATAGGCGGGGTAAAAAGAATTTTAAAGCATCAATAGCTTATTGCTTTTTTCTCAGCAGCGAGCTCTTATAAACCTCCGGCTTATACGCAGGCAGCCTCACAACTTCAACAGATAACCCACGCTGCTGCAGCTTTTCCTTAATCTTTTCAGTAAAGAAGGTCTGGTCATAGCCCAGGCAGATAACCTGTGGCCTTTCGTCCTCCACGATTTTCAATTTGTCCCCAGGGTTGCCAAGAACGACTTTATCGGCTATTCCAAGCTGCTGCAGGTTCCTGACCCGCTCGTTTTCATTGTGCAGCGGCTGCTGCTTTTTTACAGCTTTGACTGTTTCGTCTCTTGCGACAACCACAACTAAAAAGTCACCGAGTTTTTTGGCTTCGGTAAGGTAAAACTTGTGGCCCTCGTGCAGCAGGTCAAACGTGCCGAAGCACATGACCTTCTTTGGCGCTGCAAAGAATGTTGCCGGAGAGGCAACATCCTTCGGCTCTAGCCGAAGTAAGCTCAACCAAGAAATCCACATAAAGTTTCTCATAGCACAGGAGGATGACAGCAAGCTTTTTAAACCCTTCCCAAATTCTGCACTCTCATGGCAAAGCTGAGAAGGGCAAGAACCTACAGGAAAGTTGACAGGCCTTACACAAGGGTGAGCAAGTTCAGGAAGAAGTCATTCATAAGGATGACCCCTGCGAGAAAGGTAACGAGATTTGACATGGGAGATACGTTCAAGCAGTTTACCCACGTCTTGGACCTTGTGCCGAAAGACTCGCTGCAGATAAGGCAGGAAGCAATGGAGTCAGCCAGGCAGACCAGCATCAGGCTCCTGGAGAAAAAGCTTGCCAAAAACGCATTCCACTTCAAGATACTCAAGTACCCGTACCATATCCTCAGGGAAAAATCCCTTGCCTTGGGAGCAGGCGCAGACCGTGTCAGCACAGGCATGCAAAAGCCATTTGGGAAGCCAGTTGGGGTTGCGGTGCAGCTCAAGGCCGGCGAGAGGTTCTTCACAATAAAAGTCGACAAGCCAGCGATTGAAGTTGCAAGGCTGGCACTCCAGAGGGCATCAAAAAAAATGCCGTGCTCGTTCGCCATCCTCGTTTATGAAAACAAAGCTGCACCAACTTCAGCACCGCAAGCCGAAGTGCAGGTAACGGCAGCTGTGACTGCCTAGACAAAGACAATTTTTCTCAAAACTTTTATATAGCTTAAAAATCAAGAAGCTGCAGAATGAGCAACGTAAAGAAGTGGGTGCTGGCATTCGCAATCGCGATAGTGCTAAACCTTTTCATAAACTACGGGATAAGCGTTTTCTACAAGGCACCGCAATACAGCGACTTTTGCAAAGACTTCGGAGGAGGACCCTACCCGGTGAAGCCTTATCCCTACCCGCCTGAGCAAAACGTGTGCAAGAATGTGGAGGCAAACCAGGAACTGCAAAACAGCTGCAACGAACAAAAAGGCTACGTGGCATACAAATACAACGCAACAGGCTGCCCGACAGAGGCATACTGCGAGATGTGCCAGGCAAGGTTTAATGATGTCAACAACAGGAGAAGCTCAAACGTCTTCGTAATGCTCGTGGTGTTTGGCGTTGTGGCAATAATTGCAGGCGTGCTGCTCAAGGCAGAGTCAGTTGCCAACGGCTTCCTGGTAGGCGGGATTCTGAGCCTGATAATCGCTGCAATAAGAAACTGGGGCCAGCTGCAGGACGTTTTCAAGCTGGGAATATTAGGGGTTGTCCTGGCACTGCTTATATGGGTTGGGCACAAGAAAAGCGGCATGACCCTTTTGCGAAAAGGTTCAATCCAAAAACGAAAAAGAAAATGAAGCATGACCTTTTTGAGAAAAAGGTCAATCAAAAAAACGATGAAATTAAGAACCTGCCCGCAATGCGGCTCAACAAACATAGCCCTTGACAGGCTGATGGGAATAACAGGCGCCAGGTACAAGTGCAACACGTGCGGCTACTCTGGCGATGTCATTGTGGAGCAGGATGTTGAAAAGAAGTTTAAAAAATAGGCAGGCAAAAAACGCGTATGTATGCCTTAAGCATCTTTTGATTCCTTGCTAATCTCAGGAAACAATGAGCCTGTGAATCCGCAGTCGAGGCACAGGTAGGAAGCAGCCCCAAAACCAGCAGCAGCTTTCGCATTGGTGTGGTCAACCTTCACGTTCTCGCTTCCGCACTTCGGGCAAACTTTCACAGCAGGCATTTTTCTCAAGGCTCGTTTTTGGCGATGCCACTCAAATAAGCCGCAGAAGCAACCGCCTTTGACACGGCAGGCACAATGGCACGGTCAAGAGGATCAGGCACAATTTTGTCCGCAGTTGGGAAAGGAACAAGCGACGCAAGGGCATATGCTGCAGAGAGCTTCATTTCCTCATTAATTTCAGATGCCCTGCAATCAAGAGCTCCCCTGAAAATGCCAGGAAAAGCCAAGGAGTTGTTAATCTGGTTTGGAAAGTCAGAGCGCCCGGTTGCAACAACCGCAGCACCGGCAGACTTTGCCTCATCAGGCATTATTTCAGGAACAGGATTTGCCATTGCGAAAATTATTGGCTTAGGGTTCATTGATTTTATCATGGCAGCAGTCAAAACGCCGGCCTTTGAGACACCAATAAAAACATCAGCGCCTGCAATGACATCAGCTAGCTTGCCTTTCTTTTTGCCCTTGTTTGTGATTGCTGCAAGCTCATCCTTGACAGGCGTCATGCCCCGGCCCCTGCCGGCATAAATGGCGCCTGTGGTGTCAACCATTATGATGTCTTTGACGCCAAAATTGTGCAAAACCCTTGCTGTGGCCGTGCCGGCAGCGCCTGCACCATTCATAACGATAGTGGTATCTTCCTTTTTCTTGCCAACAACTTTCAGCGCATTCATCAGGCCTGCAAGGACAACGACAGCAGTGGCGTGCTGGTCATCGTGCATCACAGGAATGTCAAGCTCTTTTTTCAGCCTGGACTCAATCTCAAAGCACTTGGGAGCTCCGATATCCTCAAGGTTTATGCCACCAAAAACAGGAGCGATTGCCTTTACTGCAGCAACAATCTCATCAGGAGAGTGCACATCGAGGCAAATCGGGAATGCGTCAACACCGCCGAGCTCCTTGAACAGGACGCACTTGCCCTCCATGACAGGAATGGCTGCCTTCGGCCCGATGTCGCCAAGGCCAAGCACAGCAGAGCCATCGCTCACCACAGCAATAGAATTCTGCTTGATTGTGTATTTGTATGCGAGCTCGCTGTCTTTTGCAATTGCTGATGAGACAGCAGCAACGCCAGGAGTATAAGAGAGCGACAAGTCCCTGCGAGTGACAATCGGCACTTTGCTTTTAACTTCCAGCTTCCCTTTCCTGCTGCTGTGGAGCTCCAGCGCTTCAGAACCAAGCGTGCCCATTTTTATTGCCTCAACCATGCCCAAAAAAGGCGAAGGAACAAGGGTATATAAATTCTTCTAACTAGCTTTTCTTGATTGACATTACTTCGGCAGTGGCCGAAGGATGTCGTCTCTCCGACGACATTCTTTTCTAAAGAATGTTGCCGAAGAGGAAACATCCTTCGTCTCTAAGACGAAGTAAGGTCACCCGCAAAGATTTATATACGCAGCGGCTTCCTCTACCGACGGTTAAAGGGGGACCAACAGGGATTCACCAAATGGCTGAGCTTGACTTTTATCCTATAGATGTAACATACAAGGTTGAAAAAACTGCACCAAATTCAGAAGCGCAGCCTGTCATAGAGCTATACGGCAGGGGAGTTACAGAAAGCAACCAGCTCAGGCGCGTATGCGTAAGATATACTGGCTTCCAGCCATACTTCTGGGTCATACCCTCAGCTGAGACAGGGCCTGAAAAGGCTTCACAGCAGCTGCTGGAGATGAAGGCCGAAAACCCCGAATTAAAAGTCACGGGAGCAGAGATTCAGACAAAGAACTATTTCGGGAAAGAGGAAAAGGCAGTAAAAGTAACAGTGAACATCCCCGCTGCAGTTCCGCAGCTCAGGGAAAAGGCAAAGGCATTCGGAACAGTGCTTGAAGCTGACATCCCATTCTCAAGAAGGTTCCTGATTGACAAAAGAGTGCTGCCGCTTGCGCTTTACAAAGCTGACATTGCACAAGCAACTACAGCGGCTGCAAATGCAATTGCTGCAACAGCAGATGAGGAAAGGAAAAGGAAAGTCACGAGCTACAGCGCACAGCACCTCAGCCAGGTCAGCGAGGACATGCACGAGCCCAGGATACTCGCGATTGACATAGAAACGCACAACCCGCTCGGGAAAACAATGCTGCCTGAAGAGCACCCGATAATAATGGCAGCCCTGTGCGGGGAGGGGTTCAGGAAAGTGCTGACGTGGAAAAAGTTCCCAACACAGCTGGACTACATAGAATTTGTCAACAGCGAGGTTGAGCTCCTGGAAAGGCTGAAGCACTACATAGGGCAGTACGAGCCCGACATACTAACCGGATATTTCTCTGACGTGTTTGACCTTCCTTACATAAGGACAAGGGCTGACCGCTACAAAATCAGGCTCGACATAGGCATGGACGGCTCCCAGCCAAGGGTTGAGAAGACAGCAGCAAACACAACAACACAGATAACCGGGATAGTGCACATTGACGTTTTCAAATTCATACGGAAAGTAATGTTCAGCTCGCTGCAGACAACAGTCTACGACCTCTCGTCAGTTGCAAAAGAGCTCCTCAACCAGGCAAAGGACGCTGTTGACATAGACAAGCTCTACATCGCCTGGGACAACAACCAAGGGGAGCAGCTTGAAAGCTACTGCGCCTACAACCTTCAGGACGCTCAGCTCACGCTCAACCTGTGCAAAAAAGTCATGCCAAACATAATGGAGCTCACAAGGACAATCGGGCTGCCGATGTTTGACGTGAGCAGGATGAGCTACTCACAGCTCGTGGAATGGTACCTGATAAGGCAGGCAAGGGAATTCAACGAGCTCGCACCAAACAAGCCGAACAGCGCTGAAGAAAGCAGGAGAAGGATGACGAGCTACACTGGAGGGTTTGTCTATGAGCCAACACCAGGCCTGTACAAGGACATTGTCGTGTTTGACTTCATGAGCCTGTACCCAACAATAATATCAGCGCACAACGTCTCGCCAGACACACTCAATTGCAGCTGCTGCGGGAACTCATCGCAAAACAAGGTCCCAGGCGAGGAGAACGCATGGTTTTGCACAAAGCACAGGGGATTCATACCAACAGTCATTGACGAAGTCATAAAGAGAAGGATGAGGGTAAAAGAAATATTGAAGGCAGCCGGCGAAGACAAAACTCTCAACGCAAGGCAGATGGCGCTGAAAACAATAGCCAACTCAATGTACGGGTACTTTGGCTTTTACGGCGCAAGATGGTACAACATCGAATGCGCAAAGGCAATCACCGCATTCGGAAGAAACCACATACAAAAAGTAATAGACGAAGCAAAAAATAATGGATTCAAGGTACTTTATGGGGACACGGATTCCACCTTCCTGGCTTTGGATGGAAAAACAATAGATGACGTAAAAGGGTTCGTGGCGGAAGTCAACAAGCACCTGCCAGGAATGATGGAGCTCGACTACGAAGGGTTCTACCCCTCAGGGCTTTTTGTAGGCACAAAAGGCACAGGGCAGGGCGCCAAGAAAAAGTACGCGCTGATATCAGAAGAGGGCAGGATAAAGATAAGGGGATTTGAAACCGTAAGAAGAAACCTCTCCGCAATAGCCAAGGAAACACAGGAAAGGGTGCTTGACATCATACTCAGGGAAAACAATCCTGAAGCTGCGATTGAATATGTAAAGGAAATCATAGGCAATGTAAGGGGCAAAAAGACCGCAACAGCAAAAATGGTAATCACAACGCAGCTGCAAAAGGAAATAGGCAGCTACGAGTCATACGGGCCCCACGTGGCAGCAGCGCAGAGGATGAAAGACCGTGGAATCCCGGCCGGACCTGGCTCGGTAATAAGGTACGTTGTCGTAATCGGCAGCGAAAGAATAAGGGACAGGGTAAAGCTGCCTGAAGAGGTGAAGGAAGGCGAGTACGACCC
>JAHFTU010000009.1:0-13894 GCA_023269295.1 Candidatus Woesearchaeota archaeon
AAAAAGATTTTATGAACTCGGCATCCAGCTTCTCGTCATTCTCAATTGAAAGCTCCGCTGTGGTCCTGTTTGCGACCATTAGCCTCTTGTAAAGCTCGAAAAGCTTCTGCTTTTCTGCCTCATCAAACACCCTGCTCTCGTAAAGGTCTACAAGGTTCGTGTCAGGGTGCAGCACCTCTTCAACAATGGCGCCGACATTGCCAACCTTGTCGCTTATCTGCTTCCTTATCTCCCTGAGCAGACCGCTTTCAGCCTCTATCGCGCTTATTTCAAACTCCGAGTCCAACTCGTCAAAGCCCGGCAGCTTGTGTTTCTTCCTGAGCGCTTCGTACAGTTTCTTCAACTTGCTTGCCGACATTGCCATCACTCATCAAAAATTAACGTGCTACTTTACATTGCTATTCGGCAACAAACGTGTGGTTTAAAAAGCTTTTCCAAAAGAAAAAACAAAGAAAAAATCAAGAGCGTTTCTTGATTGACATTCTCTCAGCCTATGGCTGAGGGATGTCGCCTCTCCGGCACAATTCCGCTATGCGGAATGTGCAATCGGCTGCTGCCGATTTGCAACATTCTTTCTAAGAAGGTCAGGCCCTGAGCCTTATCCTTTCAGCAAGAAGAACTATGCCTATGCCAGTAAGGACCATTTTGACTGCTGGAATGGTACCATTAAGCACCTCAAGAGCAGGGTTGGCCACATTAAGGTAATTTAGTGCCGGAATTCCCAAGGCAACTATTCTGCTTATTACTCCCTGCGCGGCTGCGATGTAGACCAGCACCGAGAGCAGGTAAACCAGCGAATCGGCTGTTTTGGGATAGCGCAGCACTTCTGCTGCAATGGTCTTGACCTTTGGCAGGACGTACTGGACTGCAAGGTAGGCACCTGCCCCGTAGGCTGCAGCACCCAGCAAGCTTACTAAAACAGTTTCAACAGTTGGCATCGTTTCACCTCTTTTTTTAATAGCTTAATTAATAGCTTAATAATAAGTGTTGAATAACTACGGAGAGAAGCAGCGGCTATTGGTATTTAAAAACCTTTTTATTTCTTGGTAATGTAAAGTTAATTGTGGTAGCCAACTTTGGTCCTGCGGACTTCACTTCCCTCTCCTACGGTTACCGTGGAGAGGAGAAGTGAACCTAAGCGTAGCTTAGGCAAAGTCGGTACAAAAACACGGGAAAGTTTACTTTACCTTATTTCTTTCCCATGTTTTCCTTCTCCCACCTGTCAAACTCCTCTGCTGTGAGTATGTTCGCCCTTTTGCCGCTGCTGCCAGCAGAAAAATGCAAAGACCTCCTTCCCCTAATCAGAAATCCCGCGACGATACCTGTTGCAAGGCCTGCGAGATGGCCGGCGTTGGCAATTCCTGTTGGCACTATGAAGCCGAAAAGGTCGCTCACAGCCCAGACAACTGCTGCCACATACATTGGCATCGGAATATAGTACACCCAAACAGTCAAGGTTGGCTGCAAAACAGCAAGAGTGCCAATGACTCCGAATATTGCTCCCGAAGCGCCAACCACTGCACCGTAAAAGAATGTTGAGGCAATGCTTGACAAAAGCCCGGCGACAAAAAACACAACAAGGAAGCGCTTGGAGCCAATGGTTTGCTCAAGGATGCTGCCGAACATCACCATGCCAAGCCCGTTAAACAGGATGTGGGCAATGCCTGCGTGCAGGAACACGGCAGTAAGCAGCGTCCACGGCCTGCTCCAGGCGTCAGCAGAAACCAGCCTAAAGTTGTATGTAACAGCGGGAAAAATTATCTGGAGCGCAAAAACCGCAGCAATTATGCCAGTAAGCCACATTGCATAGTGCCTGTTCTGTTCCATGCCCAGCATCAGCCGTGGCGGCTTTATAATTTTTGCCAAACGAGAGAAGAAAGAAAATAAGAAGAGCCTCCGGCGAGACTTGCACTCGCGACCTTCTGAATCTGCCTGAAAAAATTGGTTTACAAGTCAGACGCACTAGCTACTGTGCTACGGAGGCATGGCAAGAAGGCGGCTGCTGCAGCTTTATAAAATTATTGTGCATCAATGCAACGATGTTGTCAGCTCTGTCGCAATGAATATGATGTACAGCAGGATGAGCAGCACTCCTTCATTTCTTGTGAATACCTTGCCTGGCTTGAGGAAGAATATGGTTGCAGAAACAGCCAGCGCTGAGAAAACTGCAAGGTTTGTGATGTTTATGCCTGACAGCGCAATGGGCCTTATTAGCGCTGTTATGCCTACCAGCAGGGTTGCATCAATTATGACCGTGCCAAAAACATCGCCAAGTGCAAGGCCGTCTATGTGCTTTTTGAGGGAAGAAAGCGAGAACATCAGCTCGGGCAGTGTCGTTATTACGCCAACGAAGACAATTCCCACAAGGGCAAGAGGAATATTGAAATCATTGCCAAGCTGCTCTGCAAATTTGACAAGGAAGCTTGCAGCCACCAGGACCACAATGCTGCTGAGGGCAAACAGGCTGAAGTTTTTAACCATACCCTCCTTAGGCCCGTGCGCCAGCTTTGCCAGGACATGGTCTTCGCGAAGCATTCCAAATATGAACATGAAGCACGCCGCAATGAGCGCGAGGCCTTCAATCCTGCCTATTTGCCCGTCAAGGCTGAAAAGCACAGGAAGCATGACAAGCCCGACAAGCCAGAACTCGTGGGCAAACTCCTTGCTGTGTATTTGTATCCTTCCGGCAGCTACAGCAACTATGCCTATCACAAGGCTGAGGTCTGCTATGTTGCCGCCGAGCAGGGTCCCAATCCCGAGGGAAGGAACGTTTTTTATTGCTGAAACAATTGAGATAAAGGCTTCAGGGAACGATGATACTATGCCTATCAGGAGAAAGCTGGTGAGGAAGAAGCTTATCCTGTCAGCCTGTGCAACTCTTGAGATAAAGCGGACAGCATAGCTACCTGCCCTTACCATTATTAAGGCCGATATTGCAAAGCCAATGACGTCATACAGCAACATTTAGTACATTGCCTCTTTTATTCCAAGCACCTGCAACAATTGATGTTAGCACAATCACTGCTTTGCAAGCGATTTAAGCTTTTCTACAATCTTCTGGCCCGGCGCTTTCCCGCGCAGCTTCTCCATTGCCTTGCCTATCAGCGCATTGAACGGCAGGTTTTTGTTCAGGGCAACTATTTCCTTGAGTTCCTTTTCCAATTCAGCATCAGACATGATGCCGTGCCTTGACAGGTCCAGCTTTCCAGACTTTGCGGCATCAGCAAGCGCGGCAACAACAGACTCCTTAGCAAGTTTTCCTGAGTTTACAGCAGCAAAAACCTGCCTCAGCGAGTCATCGCTCACTGAATCAGCTGCCTCTGCAGAAACTCCAAGTATGCTGATGTCTTTCCTGAAGCCCATCAGCGTATCAGCAATGTATGGCGCACTAAGCTTTGGGAACTTGCCAACAAGCTCCTCAAACAGCTCGGCATAGTCGCTGCGCACAATTGATTTTGCCAGGTCAGGCGACAGGCCGAGCTTTTCATAGTCAGCAACTTTCTCAATCAGCAGCCGTGGCAGCTTTATTCCTCTGGCATAATCGCCTGGGCTGACAAGCGGAACGTCGGTCTCCGGGTACATCCTTGCCGAGCCGGGCATGGGCCTGAGGAAAGTTGTTGTGCCGTCCTCATTAGCCTTCCTGACCTCAGAAGGAACGCCCTTGACTGCCTGCCTTGCCCTTTCAAGCGCAGCGCTCATGCCTCTCTCAGCATCGCCTTTCCCGGCTGCCACAATTATGAAAGCGTCATTGCTGCTGCAGCTCAGCTTCTTGTTTATCTTATCAACATACTCTGGTGTTATTCCGTACTTTGGCAGCTCGTCGCTGTGCACAACGCCCCCAACGCCGGCATATGCCCGGGCATAGCCGCTGAGCTCTTTCCCCAATCTTACAACCGGCTGCCCCTCTGGAAGGAAATGCTTTCCGATTAATCCCTTAAATCCTGAGAGCTTTGCAGCCAGCACAACGCCGCTCTTTACGACAACAGATTGTATTATTTCTGAGGGGCAGTTGCCAAGTGCAGCTGAGGCATCCACAGCTTCCCCAACAGCAGCCGACTTCTTCCTGAGTTCAGCAGCAGCCTCAGCCAGGCCTTTTTGCCGCAGTGCCTCGTACTCAACCAGCTTTGGAATCAGCCGCAGCTCCTGCGCGCCCTTAATCTCAACCCTTGCGCCTGCAGCGATTGAAACATTAACGTCCTGCCTTATCGTGCCAAGCCCCCTTTTTACATTGCCGGTGCTGCGAAGCACCATCCCAATGTATTCAGCAGCCTCTTTTACTTCCTCTGGCGTTTTCATGTCAGGGCCAGTGGCAATCTCCACAAGCGGAATCCCGAGGCGGGACAGGTTGTAAGTGTCTGCACTTGCTGTCCTCTCAACAATCTTTGCAGATTCTTCCTCAACGCACACGGTGGCGATTGTAATGCGGTTTCCACCAAGGCTTATTTCTCCATTCCTCGCAACCAGCGCTGTCCTCTGGAATCCTGAAGTGTTGGAGCCGTCAACCACAGTTTTCCTCATGACCTGGATTGTATCAACAGGCCTTGTCTTCAGCAGCAGTGCAGCCTGGAGGACAATTTGCAGCGCCTCGCTGTTGAGGCCGTGAATTGGCTCCTCATCAAGCTCAACATCGCAGGTCGTGTCATTGTAGGCGTTGTAGACAAAGTGCTTTGAGCGTAGCTGCTCATACGCTGCTGCAACGTCCATTTCGCCAGTCTCGCCAGCCGAAGCGCGAAGGCGCCTTCTGACAACAACATCGGCCTTGTCATCGCGTATGGCTGTCGGGCATCCGCAGAACAATTTTGCCTTGGTGTCCAGCTGCTGGTGGATTTCTATGCCGGCTTTCAAGCCAAGAGATTTGTAATCAACTGCTGCCTGATTCATAAGCTCAGAATAAAAGCTGAGTGTTATTAAAGTTTGCGATAGCGGGGCGCTTTAAGAATTAGGTGACCACAAAATAGGAAATATTTATAAACGTGGACACCTTTAACAGACGTATGTATGTTGAAAAAAGAAAAGTTGGGAAAAAGGTCAAGTACTATCTTGTCCATTCTTATAGGGAAAAGAAGAAAGTAAGAAAGATAAGGAAATACCTTGGGCAGAATCTTGCGAAGGAAGAATTGGAGGCAGCCAAAAGAGTGGCAAAAAAGCATGTTCTTGAGCTTGTGCGAGAAGTAAGCACGGAAGTTTTTCTCTTCACGTTAACGAAAAAGCAGGTTGAAACGCTGAACAGGCGCGACAAAAAAATCAGGATCGGCCATTTCGGCCAAAGGGAATGGCAGAGGTTCACAGAGGAATTTGTTTACAGCACCAATGCGATAGAAGGCTCGACAGTGCAACGGGAAGAAGTGCCGGAAATCCTGCGCAGGCCAAAAGCTTCAGGTGCTGAAGAGTTGGAAACAAAAGGGGTTGCAAGAGCAGTGGATTACATCAGAGAGACAAAGGAAGACGTATCAATTGAGTTACTGAAAGCGCTCCATAAGATGTGCTTTGAGGGTTCCAAGGATTTTGCAGGGCAACTAAGAAATGTTGAAGTAGTTGTAAGAAACTCGAGAGGGGATATCTTGCATCAAGGTGTGCCTGCCGTTCATTTGCAACTGGCCTTAGGGGATATGGTTTCTTGGTATAAGAAGAATAAAAACAAGTTCAAACCCTTGGTAATGGCGGCAATCATGCATAACCAGTTTGAACATATTCACCCTTTCCAGGATGGCAATGGCAGGGTTGGCAGGCTTTTGCTCAATTTTATTCTCGTAAAGAACAGGTATCCACCCATAAATGTTGCATTGGAAGACCGGGCTGAATATTACTGGACCCTGCAGGAATACCAGAAAAACGGAAACTTAAAACCAACGGTAGAGTTTTTAATCAAGCAGTACGGGAAAACAATGAGGGAGGTGGCCACGAAAGCCAGAAAATAGCGAAAGTGTGGTCACCCGCATTCCTAGCTATTACCGTTGAAATTTGCTATAGAGAACTTTGAATAACCGCCTATTAATGACTTTTGTTCAAAGTTCTCTTAGACAAGTTTGATGGATATGATAGTTAATCAAAGTTGTCTATAAACATAAACGTAAATGCAGGCAGAAGAGCCATGGAAACCCTTTTCATCGCGGCAACGGCAATCTTGGTCTTTATTTTTTCGGCAGTTGCAATTGTCCTCTGGAAAGCCACCTCATTCCTCAAGGTGGGCTCTTTCGATTTCAGATTCCTTGTGGTAATACTCTTGGCATTAGCTGCAAAATTCGTCTTTGACAGGATAAAAGTGGTGCTGAAGGAGCACACTTGAAGGGAATCATTACCGGAACAAGGTGATTCCAATTTGCAAACGCAAAAAGTTTGAGCAAAAGGTTTATATAGTTGTTCTTTAAGAAAAGAAATGTATGAAAAAAGGTGCGCACAGAGCTGGTTCTTCAGCACTTAACAAAAGAATCAAAAAAGAGATTAGCCTTATGCACAAGGCAACTGCTGAGTTTGTTGGTGTCTGCATTGACATTGCAAAGGCCCATCCTAAAGGGCTTAACAGGATTAAGAGGCACGTTGAAAAAATAACAAACAACATGCTTAAGCTTGATAACATATACGCAGGTCTGAGGAAATAAAAATGGCAGGGTTTATAGAAGGAATAAAGTCACGCCTTAAAAGGGCAAGCCAGGACGCTGGTGCTGCTGTTGCAGAAGAATCTGAAGCTCTGAGATTAGAGGGAGAGGAAGAGAGGGAAGAGGCGCTAGTCCAGACAGAAGTACGTGCTTTTGCCGGCGGCCTTGCTGCAGAAACTGCGTTAATCAGGGATATTGTGGCATTGCACAGCGCCAAGTACACGCTTGTGAAGGGATTTGCAGCTACGAACAGCATGACTGCAAAATTGTCAGGCGCGAAGAGAAGGCTTTTTAATAACCTCCTTCAGGGCGGGAAGAGGATCAAGGCAGTTACCCGAAGCAAAGTGGCTGGCTTGGCTGCTGGCGGCATTTCCGCTAACTTTGACAGGAACCTGCAGTTATGGCTGGGCGAACAGCAGAAAGAGCTTCAGATGCTTGAGAGCGAGATGCTTCTCCAGATTAAGGAAAACGAAGCAAGGCTTGCTGAAGCAACTCCTGTTATTGACCAGAATAGGAAAATAAGGGACAAGCTTGGGGAATTTTCAAGCGTTCTGGGGAAGCAGAATAGCCAGCTTAGTATAATAAGGATAAACCTGATGAGAAAGATAAAGGCTGAGCAGCGGGAGTTGCAGGATGCCAAGGCTGCGCTGTCTGCAGAGGTAGCCGAGAGCCGAACGCAAAGGGGATATTGATTATTTTTTCTGTTTTATGTTGTTTTTAAGTGTATTGCTGATGCTGTGCTCCCGCAAGCATAAAATGCCTCACTGCGGTTCTTATTGGGTGGCCTATTACTGAATAAGGCCCGAATCCTTTTGGCTCTATTTCGTGAATCGTGCGCCCTGAAACTGCCGCCAAATTACGGTCTGTGAAAAGCAAAAATTTCCTCCATTTTGAGTTTGCCTTTTCGACAGATAGGCCGTGCTTTATCAGGTAAGTCACATAGACCTCATTAATGGCGTCGCCTATGCCTCTGGGAAATATTCTGCGCTTGGCTTCCTCAATCTCCTGGCGCTGCTTCAAAATCCCGAGCCGCAATGCAGCGTAGCGCTCATTTCTTTCCTGAGTAACGTACCAGTCGAGAGTCTTATGGAAGGCTTCTTCCGTCGCCGGATCCATTCTCAGATAAAGTCTTCTTACGATTTCCGGGTTGTCACAGTAATCTATCAGGGCATTGATGACCCTTGCGTCAACGCCTTTGTTTTTGAGGTGCGGAGGCACCATATCAGAAAAATCGTCATCAAGCAGCTTTTCGAGATTCATTCCTTTCCCCATAAGCTAAAGGGAAGCCGCTTTCGTTTATAAAGTTTAATCAAAGGCAGCACTATATCAAGAAAGCGCCAGGCTCTGTCCTTTCAGTTATCTCGCCGCGGAGGTTCTTTGCTATCAGCTCCTTGACTTCTGTTTTCTTGTAGTTGCTCAACAGCCATGCCAGCTTGATGAAGGTTGTTTCAGGAGTCATATCGCTCAAGTGGCCAAGGACGCCAATGCTTTGGATTTCGCGCTGCGGCGTATAAACGTTTAGCTGGATTCTCCCGTAGATTGTCTGCGGGGCCATCACGACAGCTGTTCCTGATTCTATCAGCGACTTTACCGCTGCAAATATTTTTTTGTTTTCTGCTGTGAATCCATCAATTTCCTCGTTGGGCAGGTGGCCGAGCCCTGTTCCTTCAACAACAAGGCCGTCAAAGCCCTTGTAGGCCAGGAACTCAGACGCAAACATGTGCGGGTGCGTCTTAAGGATGCCTACTTTGATTTTTTCATCAAACAGCTTGAGCTGCAGCTTTCCATTTTTGGAAAGGTCGCTTTTTTTGGCGTGGTTGCCTAAAAAAGTTATGTTCTTTGCCTCATAATCAACTCGCGCAATCGGCGTCGTGTTTATCGGCCTGAAAGCGTCCCTCCTGCTGGTGTGCATTTTCCTTGTTTTAAGCGGGGGGAGAATCAGTGAAGACGAGTCGCTCATGTTTTCGTGCATGCATATGGCAACTCCGGCAAAATCAGAGTTGGCAATGAAATATGCTGCCGAGATCAGGTTTGGCGCTGCATCTGTGCTGCCCCTGTCTGAGCTTCGCTGCGCTCCAACAAGGATTACCGGGACAGGGAGCGTGTCAAAAATGAAAGCAAGTGCAGCCGAGCTGTAATGCATCGTGTCAGTGCCGTGCGTGACTATTATGCCATCAGCGCCAGCCTCAATTTCTTTTTTTACCTCTTTTGCGATTAGATTGTAGTGTGGGAACCGCATCATTTCAGATTGCAGCTGCGCGATTTTTCTGGATTTTATTTCTGCAATCTGCCTGAGTTCCGGGAACATGCCCAGCATTTCCTCTTCCGAGAAAGCCGCGGTCACTCCTCCAGTCCTGTAATCAACCTTGCTCGCTATCGTTCCTCCTGTGTGGAGTATTGAGATTTTTGGCAGCTTTGAAGCTGTTTTTTTAGTAGTTGCGGCAATTGCACCTGCGGCAGTTTCTTTTTGCGGCTGCTGCGGCGATAGGGAGATTTTTTTTATCTTACCCTTGTTTATGCCGATGTTGTAGCCGCTTGCGAGCTTTATTATGACAACGTCCTTTTCCAGCTCAGGGGTTTGCAGCAGCGTCCCTTTTATTGTCTCGTCTGCAGTCACAACCTCCACAAAATCGCCTGGTCTCGGGTTTGCCATTTTTTCAGCCGGCAATCTGAGAAAGCCGTTGCTATATTAACTTTTCCTTACAAACATTTCGGTTGCGTGCTTGAGCCTTTCCTTTTTCTTTAGAAGCATCTCCATCTTCTTTGCCACTAGCTCCCGTTGCCTGTCATTTGGTGCAGTCCTTACAATGCGCTGCAGCCTGTTAATCTGGTTCTCGTAAGCCTCAACCCGGGCCAGGTCCTTCCTTCCGGTTTCTGCTGATGAGTGCCTTGCCTGGTAGCTTGTGCCTCCAAAAAGCAGCCTGAAGAGAACAAATACCATAATGGCTAAAATGCCTATTACCAATGGCTGGACCATAGCTCAGTCTTTGCGCTTGGCTGTATTTAAAACTTTTTACTTTAAATCATTAGTAGAACGGGGCGCCGCGGCCGGGACCTCCATTCAGTCATGCTGAACTTTGAACCCGGATGAGGCTTTGGGACCTCCCCAGTTTCTTAGACTGGTGCAGTTACCAAGTCCTGCTCCCGCGGCAGCCCCTTTTAATTATTCATTTAAAGGCTTCATATGCCTTTAGGCGAGAAATATGAAATTCTTTCAAAAATGCGGCAAATATTTTGAGTGATACCGTAAATTTTTCAAATATTTCAAGAATTTCAGGATATTTTCTGGTGCCAATGAAAATCTTTTGGGACAGAAATCGCAGAAATAGAAAAGGTTAAATATAACATCTGCTTAATTACAAACAATGAGGCTTTGGGGCTAGCAGGGCAGTAGCTAGGTTCTGCCTTTTCTTATTTTTTTAAGAAGTATGGAATTATCCCATGTATGTGGGCTTTTCTTCCTTTATCTCCTTGGCTCTGGCTACGCTTAGGCTCTCCCTAAGGTCTTCGTAAAACTTCTCAATTTCCCTGGTTACTGATGGCCGTACTTTCCCAAGGGCTTCCATAAAATACTTGCCATCAATGAAATTTGATTTGATGTCTTTCCTTAAGACAAGGATTGCAGCTTCCCTGCAGACAGCTTCAATATCAGCTCCTACATAGCCTTCAGTTATGTCAGCCAAGTGCTTCAGCAAATCGTCAGGAGTTTCAATCTTTTCAACATTGAAATTCCCACTGCTCATTTCAACATCAGAATCCATCACTGATTCGCCGCTTGCCATTTTGCTCACAATATTGACAACCCTTATCCTTTGGGGCAGTAATCTTTCCTTGATGGTTATCGGCATCCCTCTTGTGTGGACCTTGAACGTCTCATATCGTGACTTGACATCTGGAACAGGAGTTAGTATGAGTCGGTCAAACCTTCCTGGCCTCAGCAGGGCTGGGTCTATCATGTCTGGCCTGTTCGTTGCGCCAATAATTACAGTATCGTACAGGTCCTCAAGCCCGTCTATCTCGGTAAGCAGCTGGTTGACTACCCTCTCAGTTACGTGGCTGTCGCTGCTTACGCCTCTCTTGGGCGTCAGCGAGTCAAGCTCGTCAAAGAATATTATGGTTGGCGAGGTCTGCCTTGCTTTCTTGAAAATCTCCCTCACTGCTTTCTCGGATTCGCCCAGCCACTTTGAGAGCAGCTCCGGGCCTTTTACGAGTATGAAGTTTGCCTCTGACTCTGTTGCGACTGCCTTTGCGAGCAGTGTCTTTCCTGTTCCTGGCGCGCCATAAAGCAATATTCCCTTTGGGGGCCTGACGCCAAGCCTTTTGAACGCCTCAGGGTTTTTGATTGGCCACTCAACAGCTTCCTTGAGCTGCTGCTTCATTTCATCCAGGCCGCCGATGTCTTTCCATCTTATGGTTGGAATTTCAACAAGGACCTCCCTCATTGCAGACGGCCTTACAACTTTCAGCGCTTCAGCAAAGTCCTGCCTTGTTACGACCATGCGCTCAAGCACTTCTTTCGGTATTGGCTCTTCCTCGTCGAATTTAAGGCCTGGCAGTTCCCTTCTGAGGACAACCATGGCTGCTTCCTTGCAGAGCATTGAAAGGTCTGCGCCGACAAAGCCATGCGTCTTTGCCGCAAACTCGGTGAGAAACTTCTCTTTTTCCTTTTCGTTGTAAAACTCATACTTTTTCGCTGCAAGTGAAAGCTCCTCGCTTTTTGGCGAGGGTGTGTTCTTGCTGACTTCCCTTCCAAGCGGCATGTTTCTTGTGTGAATCTTGAGGATGTCAAGCCTGCCTTCCTTGCTTGGAACGCCAATCTCAATCTCCCTGTCAAACCTCCCGGGCCTTCTCAGGGCCGGGTCAAGCAGGTTGGGGACATTGGTTGCTGCTATGACAACAACTTTGCCCCTGTCCTTCAAGCCGTCCATTAAGGCAAGCAGCTGCGCAACTACCCTTCGTTCAACTTCGCCATGGAGTTCTTCCCTTTTGCTTGCGATGGCGTCTATTTCATCAATGAAGATTATTGCTGGCGCGCTTTTCTCAGCTTCTTCAAACTTTTTGCGAAGGTTTTGCTCGCTATTATGCGCAAATATGCCGCCAAAGCCAGCTATGAAGTTCTGCGAAGGCTCTACAGAGATATCATACACAAAATTAGGCAGGTCAGCAACTTCTTCAACAGCAATTACTTTATCCCAGTAAATATCGCTCCCAAGAACAACCTTAAGGCGAGGATCTTCCAGCCTGGCAAGAACATCATTTCCAACACCGCTAAGCCCGTTCCAAGCAGTGAGGTTGTGAGACTTAACTATTTCCTTAATCGGTTCAAGTGGGAGCCTGTCACGCCTGGACCATTTTTTAGCAGAAACGTACAAGGCAATAGCTGAGTTCCTCTCAGAGTCAAGGAAGCCAATTTCGAGGAATAGCTCTAGATTCTTATGGTCAGCAAAGCATAAGCGCTTTTGCGGCCTATTCTTCCTGCCGTAAACCTTAACCACGATGCCAAACATGAGCATAAGATAAGCCAAATCATCGGCAAGGTTTGGGCTCTCGGTGCTTATCTCAACCATAGGCGCAGGCGTAGACAAGTTAAGCGAGCCATCACCGGAAATAAACCCTCTTAAGAAAGCAGCCAAGTGAGGCCTGGGAATATTATAAACAATGTCTGGGACGAGCTTCTTTCGTGCTCCGCTAGCAAAACCCAAGATGTCCTTCATGAGTATTTTAACTGCAGTTGAACAAATTAGAACATCACTTCCTAAAGAGTTCGGTTTCCTATAAATTGTAACATCGCCAAACAGGCTGCGGCAAAGGTCAGCTACAACCTTTTCTTCTCTCCTGTGAATAGAGAGCCTAACACCGCCGGGATTCATGTAAGAGCCTTCAGCCATCCAAAACCCGGCAAAAGTCCAAAAATTCTCTGAAAAAATGAACTCGGCAGGTATGCTCTTCCCCTTGGTGAAAAGCTGGACAAACTCTGGCTTAATTTCTATCTTTGCAGCAGCCATAAGCTTCATAAACTTGTTAACCTTAATGCCAACATTCTTAGATCTCAAATCATAAACGTACTTTTCCCTAATGTTAAGAACAGAAGCGACCGTGCCTAGTCCTAACTTATCAACAGCTTCTCTTAAAAATTGCTGAACATTCCTAACCCTAAGGCCAAAGTCATCGTCTTTCAGCATCTCAAGCAGGTTTAGCTTGTAAATCGGGTCAGGAGTGAAAGGCAGCGTCTTAGGCACGGCCACAAAGGACTCATTAACTTTAAGCTCGGAAGTTTTTATGCTTTCAATCCCATTTTTGCCCAGACTGAACAGCGAATGGTAATCGGTTACGCGTATCTCCCTGCCGCTCCTTGTCATGACTTTGAGAATTTTAGAATTTAGCTTATGCTTAATAAGGCCTGTAACCTTGTTAACCTTTACTTTGCCTTCTTCGTCAAAGCAAACAACGCTCACATGTTCCATTCCGTTATCAACAACTTCACCAATAGGCACACGCCTAAACATTCCCTTGTCAGAAATCAATATTTTCTCGTCGGCGGGAAGCGACTGTCCGTAAAATTTTGACATAATCTCGGGCCCGTTGATGTGGGTGAAGTAAGCGTTTGTCTCGTTGGCAACCGCCTTTGCAACAAGCGTCTTTCCTGTTCCGGGCGGGCCATGCAGCAGTACCCCTTTTGGGGCATCAATTCCGAGCCGCTCAAATATTTCCGGGTGCTTGAGCGGGAGCTCGACCATTTCCCTGACTTTCTTTATCTCCTCTGACAGGCCGCCTATGTCTTCGTAGGTTATGTCCAGCCTGGGCTCCTCAACCATGTCGGCAGCTTCGGGATTGAAAACAACCTCTGTAAGGTCTGTGATTATGACCGAGCCCTTTGGCAGGGTATCAATGACAATGAACTTGATGTCTGAGAAGCCAAGTCCCATGACGTCCTCGTCAACCTCGTCAAGCATCTTGAATATTTCCTCAAACGGGCTGTGGACAAATGTTGTCCTTCTCCTTGTGGTGCCGCCCAGCGCAACAATGTCGCCCTTCACGAGCGCCCTTCCCAGAAGTCCCTGCTTGAAAATGTCAGAGCTTGCCCTTATCATGACGCCTTTCCTTGCAGGCGCGATTACGACTTTTTTGGCGCCTTTGATGTCAGCCCTTCTTATCTTGACGAGCTCGCCTATGCCGGAGCGCGCGTTTCGCCTCAGGATACCGTCCATCCTTATTATTGTGAGGCCGATGTCGCCGGGGTAAGCCCTGTCGGCTATGCCCACAGTGACCCTGCTGCCTTCTATCTCAACAATGTCGCC
>JAHFTU010000009.1:13994-19919 GCA_023269295.1 Candidatus Woesearchaeota archaeon
CCTGCCGTAAACCTTGGCAGCGGCACTGGCGGTGGCAGCCCAACTGTGGTTGCCAGGTGAATCGCTTCAATGCTTGCGCTGACTGAAATCTTGTCAAAAAGCTCTGCGGTTAACTCTTCCGGGAACTTCTTGTTCTTGCTCCAGCCCTTCATGAGCTCATCGTGCTTCTTCTGCTCAGTAAGGTAAAGTATTTCGCCGCCGATTATGAGCGTGCCAAGGTCCGGAGTGTATGAGTTTCTGTAGTCAAAGACCGCCTTGATGCCCTTCTGCTTTGTGGTGCCCATCACAAAATCTATTTCCTCTGCAGAAACAAGGGCTATGTTGGTGTTTATGTTCACCTCGCCCCTCGCTTGCGCCTTCTTTTCAGCAAGCATTCTCGTGAATGTAAACCCGGCAATTGGCATGTAAACGCGACTCATTCAGTAAATATTTAAAGGTTGCGGTTTGGCCTTTGCGGCATGCTCCTCGCTGACGTCCACGCGCACTTAGACCTGATTGGTGAAGCTGAAAGGAAAGCTGTAGTTGACAGGGCAGTGGCAGCCGGAGTAAAAATTATCATAACCAACAGCGTTGACCCCAAATCAATAAGGAAGGCGCTTGAGCTGCAGCAGAAGTTCAAGATTGTAAAAGCAGCGCTGGGGCTGTACCCGACAGAAGCCGCCAGGTTGTCTGCAGCAGCTATTGAAGGCGAGCTGAATTTTATCCGCAGCTGCAAGGGCAGGATAGTTGCGCTGGGTGAGATTGGCCTTGACTATCAGGAAGCAAAAAGCGATGCTGAAAGACAGAAGCAGCAGTTGTTGTTTGAGCGGCAGCTGGAATTGGCAAACCAGCTTGGCAAGCCGGTGATTGTCCACTCAAGGCAGGCGGAAAAAAATGTTGTCGAGACCCTCATGCGCTACGGCTGCAAGAGAGTCATTCTTCACGCTTTTCATGGCAGCCTCAAGCTTGTCCAGGCAGCTGCTGAAGCTGGCTTTTACATCACAATCCCGACAAACCTCAGGCGGAGCAGCCACTTTCAGGCCATCGTGAAGCAGCTGCCGCTGTCGCGGCTTTTGACAGAGACCGATGCCCCTTACCTTGCAGCTGAAAAGGACGGGAAAAGCGAGCCCAGCCACATAGCCGCAACAGTTGGCAGGATAGCGGCAATCAAGGCAATGGCGCCTGAAGAAGTGGCAAACATCCTTTACAGCAACTACCAGCGCCTGTTCGTTTAAACGTTTTTGATTGACCTTTTTTATTAAAAAGGTCAACCGAAACATTTATATACGCTTTTCGGCATTTTGTAACTAATTTGTAAGTGCTTGATTTAAAAAAAGGTGCAACATGGTAGATTCAACATTCAGGGAAACCCTTGGCTTCCTGGACAAGATTGGCGTGTTTGACGTTGTGCTGCCTTTCCTTCTTATTTTTACAATAGTTTTTGCCATTCTTGAAAAGACAAGGGTTTTTGGCACAGAGACAATGGATGGCAAAAATTACACTAAAAAGAACCTTAATGCCCTTGCGTCTTTTGCAATAGCCTTCTTTGCGGTCGCGTCAAGCAGGGTCGTGCAGGCGATCACGCAGATATCCTCCAATGTGGTCATTCTCCTGTTCGCGTCAGTGTTTTTCCTTATGCTGGTCGGCTCGTTCCACCAGCAGGCTGACGAGAAGGGCTTTTACCTGCAGGGATGGGCAAAAACGCTTTTCATGATTGTCATGTTCCTAGGCCTGTTCGGGATTTTCCTGAACGCCATAGAGACTGACAACAAGACATGGCTCCAGTGGATTTTTGACTGGCTTTCGCAGTTTTCAACCAATGTTTCAGTGGCAACCATCATCCTTGTTGGCATGGTTGTGGCTGCGATGGCGTTCATAACAAAGTCCGAGAAGCCACCGGAGCACAAGGCAGCCTGATTAAAACATTGTCCAATTTTTTTACAAAGATATAAAAACACCATAACGAATGAACAAAAAAATCAGAACAAACAAAAAAGGTGAATGATTGTGCTTCCGGTTGTGCTCCAGACTTTTTCAGATGTAAGGACTGTTCCCCAGTTTCTTGTGCAACTCGAGCAGTTCGGCCTGCTTGATGCAGTGCTGCCATTCATCCTGATTTTTGCAGTGATTTTCACAGTGACAAACAGGACAAAGGTTCTTGGCGAAAAGAAGAACGTGCACATGCTTGTTGCTTTGGTCATTTCCCTGCTCGTTGTTCTCCCTCACGTCATGGGAACCTACCCGCCAGGGCAGGACGTCGTTAACATCATAAACAGCGCACTGCCTAACGTGTCGCTTGTGATTGTAATCATAGTTGCAGCCCTCATCCTTGTGGGCATCTTTCGGCCAGAAAGAGAAGGGGTTCCTTTCGGCGGCTTCTTCGCATTACTTAGCGTTGGGGCGATAGTTTACATCTTTGGCCTTTCTGCTGGCTGGTGGCAGTCTGGAGGGGGACCTCTCAGCTTCCTCTCAAATCCTGACATTCAGGCGCTGGCAGTCATAATATTGGTATTTGCGCTGGTAATATTCCTGATAACCTCAGATAACCCGCTTGAAAGTGCTGGAAGGGGATGGCAACTTTTGACAGGTAGGGGAGGACATTAATCGTATGGCAACGTTCTTGGACTTGGGTCTGTTGAAGGGCTTTGTTGACATCTTTGTATGGATTCTCGTGTTCCTCATTGTCTACGGAGTTCTTGAGGTCACAAATCTCCTGAAGAACAAGGGGCTGCATGCCCTGTTTGCGTTTGTGATAACAGCAGTAATTGTCCTTACAGGTAACAGCACGAGAATCATAACAGAAATGGCGCCGTGGTTTGTCGTTATTGCTGCCCTGATTTTTTTCATGCTTGTGCTCACAGGGTTTGCCGGCGGTGACTTGAAGGACATGCCTAGCATTTTTGGCAAGAAGTCTGTCATTTGGATAGTTGCAATACCACTGTTCGTAATACTGGTAATTGCCTGGACTCAGGGGCCGCAGGAGAAAACTGTGGTTAATCCTAATACCGGCGAGGTTACTATGGTTGAGAAAACTCCGCAGCAGCACAGGCCTTTTGTTGGTGTGCTGTCTGACCCTAAGGTGCTTGGCATGTTCCTCATACTTGGCACCGGCGCCATGACACTGGCCCTGATGACAGGAGGAGGCGGAGCCATAGGCGGGCATTAATAATAAAAAATCAGGATTAGTTTTTCTATTTCTTCTGTGCTGGCTTCATTCCCTTGGTTATTCTTGAAAGCTCGTTGACGTTTTCAGTCATTGTTGGTATGATTTTCTGGAAGACCTGCTCGAGAGCTTTCATTTCTGAGCCAACATCCTTGACGCTTTTGTCATAGTCACTAACCTTTTCCACGACGCTTTTCTGCAGGCTGTCAAATGCGTTTTTGAGGTCTGCGAAGCGCTGCTCAAGCACTGCCATCCTTTGCTCCATGCCGGTTTTCCAGTCCATGACCTTGGTGAAGTCCTTCATGAGGTCCTGCCATTTTTCCTCAATGATTGCCTCGCTTATTTCCTCAATCTTTGCCGAAACGTCAGGCCCGTAACCGCCGCCGTAGCCTGCAGGCTGCTGCGGTGCTCCGTAATTATCAGTGAACTCTGCCCCGGCCCCACCACCTTGGCTTCCACCCTGGCCAAATCCTGAAACCTCTTCAGGGCTTTGCGGGCCTGTGATTGATGACTCGTTTTCCATTCCCTCGTCCATGCCTGGAAGGTCAGGAGGTATCCCTAGCGATTCCGGGCTTTCGCCCATGCTGCCCATGCCCTGGCCCAGCTGCCCAAACTGTTGGCGCTGCCCTGCTCCCTGCTGTGGCGGCATGCCCTGCATTGGAGAGGGAACCCTCAGGTCAGCCTGGTTGAAGGCGTCAAAAATCTGCGTGCTCTGGAACCCGTTTCTCTGGAGAGCCTGCACTATCTGGTTGTTTGAAAGGCCCTGCCTTCGCATCCTCATGACATCCTCAACAGGCGCCCTCGGCCCCTGCATGGGCGCTTCTTTTTTCTTTCCAAAATCAAAGAGTCCCATAAACACCACTTTTAGCTTCAACTAAACTTGTGACGATTGTTTTTAAAGCTTTTGACTGCTGCCTATTCCTCTTCCTTCACGCTGGCGTGCTCGCTCAGCGCTTCCTCAACTGCCTGCTTGACAATCCTGTCCACCTCGTTCTGGGTCACAAAGCCCAGCGGCTCCAGCAGGTTGAGGTATTTCCTTATGACGTCAACCTCTTCAGTCTTTGCAAAGCCCTGGAGTTCCCGGACAACCGCCTTTATTTTCTCGTTAACGTCAGCAACCTGCGCTTTCAGGTCAGAAAGCTCTTCGCTCGTCATTTTTATCTCTGCCTTCATTTTCCTGTTGCCGGAAAGCATGTTCTCTTCGGTAACTTGGCTTCTGCGCTCAAGGTTGGAGTATTTTTCCTCAAGAGCCCTGAGCCTTCTTTCAATTTCGCCTATGCCCTGGCTGAAAGAAGAAGCTGGGGCAGCATCTGGCGCGCTCTTTTTGCCAGCTGTAAAAAGGGGGTTGTCCATTATCGCACACCATCACTTGCTATCTTACTATAAAACTATTTAAAGAAGCATTAATATAAATAGGTTTGTACGGTTGACGCCATATGCCAGAAAAAAGAGGGGAGTACTTCAGCTTTGAGACCTATAAGGAAGGCGAGGAGGTAGTCCTGAGAATTGACGCTGAGGAGTGCCCGTTCTTCCCTTCTGTGGAGGACAGCGAGGTTTGCATGTCAACTGTGATTGACAAGCTCGTTGAAACCCCAGGCATAACAAGGGTAGTTTTCAGCCAGAAGCGCGATTACGAGTACGATTATGACCAGGTGAGAATGCTCGCCGAGGTTGGCAAGCTGCGGAACCAGCTTGTCAAGAGCCAGATTCTGTTCGCGCTTACCTCGCTTGGCGGCGCGTTTACCGGTGTTGGCGGGGCAAGGCGCAACTTTGAGATAAGGAACATTATTTACAACAGGCTGCGCAACGACCCGGTTGCTGCCTATGTTGAGCTTCGCAGGATTTACAGGCAGGAAAAGCTTGAGGTTGAGCGCCTCCAAAAACAGGATACTGCGATGGACAAGTACGTTGCCCTGCTGGAATCGCTCCTGAACGCGCTTGAGAAAACCGAGCTCATGAACAAGGCAAAGCCCCACCTTCAGGATTACAAAGAAGGAAGCCGGAGCATTTACCACTCTGTCTTCAGCCCAATTGCAAAGCCAGACTTCATGTTCACGAGGCTCATGGCCACTTTCCCGCAGGATGGCGAAGAGATTGACAGCTACACAGTGCATGGAACTGATGTCACGATATTCAAGCTGCCTTCCACAGTGCAGTACCTTTACCACATTGTCCCTCCTGAGTTCAAGCTTTCCGAGGACAAGTACGAGCTTCTTGACGCTGCAAAGCGCATAATCACAGAGCACAAGCCGACAAAGTCTGAGTTCATTGACCCTGAAAGGGTAAGGCAGGTTTTTTTCAACGTCGGCTCTGACCTGATTGAGGAGCTTGCAGGACAGAGGCAGCTGAAGCTACGCTCAAGGGAGATTGAGGAGCTCGCTGAGATTCTCGTAAGGTACACGATTGGCTTTGGCCTGATAGAAGTCCTGCTTAAGGACGAGAAAATCCAGGACATCACTGCAAACAGCCCGATGGGAAGGCTGCCAATCTTCATCGTGCACCAGGACTATGATGACTGCATGACAAACATTGTGCCAACCATTAACGATGCTGACTCGTGGGCTACAAAATTAAGGCTCATGTCTGGCAGGCCGCTTGACGAGGCAAACCCAATCCTTGATACCGAGCTGCTTGTGCCGGGAGCCAGGGCAAGGGTAGCTGTGGTGGGCGAGCCGCTTAACCCTTCAGGCTTGGCTTACTCTTTCAGGAGGCACAGGGACAAGCCGTGGACTTTCCCGCTCTTCATCAAGAGCAAGATGATGACTCCGCTTTCAGCAGGCCTG
>JAHFTU010000120.1 GCA_023269295.1 Candidatus Woesearchaeota archaeon
CTTGCCATTTTGCTTTATCTCCTTGTTATCTTGGTTTCTTTATTTTTGTGCGTTAATCGTGAAAGCTGCTGGAGCACTTCCTTGAGTTGCTCGTCGCCGAGCATGCCCTTGAGCTTCCCTGCTTCTATTGCCTGCGCAACCGCGATGAGAAGCTGGGTTGCTGTTTCCGGATGTGCCAGCTTGAGCGTGCCGTACCGCTGCAGGGCTTCCTTGGTGAGGTGTGCCTTGACAGCTCCCTCAAGCGCCCCAATCTGCTGCGCCATCTCGGCTTCGGCTTGCTGCCTGTCTGAGCTCTGGCTCTGCAGTTGTTCAGAGTACGCCTGCTTGAGTTGCTCTACCCTTCGCTTCTTTAAATCTTCAAGCTCTGAGTCCATTTTGGATGATTTATAATTATAGGATTATTTCTTGGCTTCTGCTGCTTCTTTTTTCACGTGAACTGCTGTTGCTGCAGTTGGCTGGGCTGCGGCGTGGCTCGGAGCCGGGGCTGGGCGGTACTTTTTGACTTTGCGGGGCTCCTTTGTTGCCTTCGTTGCCAAAGTGCTTAGCATTGCTGATGCTTTTTCTGTTATGACCCTGCCTTTGTGAACGCCCTTTGCTGCCTGCCTGATAAGCCCTGCTTTCTCAAGCTGCTGCATTGCCTTTCGGATTATGCTTCCAGAGCCCCTCGCGAACCTTTCTGACTTGAAGCCCCTGCTGTGCTTGCCGCCAAACTTTGTGCGCAGCTTTGAAGTGCCAACCGGACCGAGCCTGGCTACTGTCCTCAGCACAGCTGCTGCCCTGACATACCACCAGTCGCTTCTGGCAGGCGGCCTTTCCTTGTGGGCGCCTGTCTTTACAAAAGGAGCCCATACAGGCGGCTTTATCTGCGGGATGCTGTGCAGCTCCTTTGCCAGGAGCTCTATGAGCTGGTTAGCGTCGACTGATAAGGAGTCCATTTGCTCTGAGGGCTTCTCTGCTGGAGCCGCATCAACTTGTGTTGCCTCAACTTGTTTTGTTTCTGCCATTTTAGTTTTTTTTACGTTTTTGGATTGAACCTTTTCGCAAAAGGGTCATGCCATTTTATTTTAAATCCGGAAAAGAAGCTCCTTTAAAAAGCTTATTGTTGCGATTAAACCATCAGCAAAAAGGGTTTATAGTGTCTTAAAAAATTTAATACGGCTTCATCAGCAGGAGTTCCTTTATCTTCTTGAACTCGCCGATGTTCCTTGTAACAAGCTCGGCTTTCAGGTGCAGGGCAGTTGCTGCCATGATGGATTCAGGCAAGGAGAGGTTGTGCTTTCTTTTTTCCTCTGCTGCAAGGCTTGTGATTTGGTCGTCAATCTCAACCCGCTTTCCAAGGGACAGGAGCGCGGTGGTTGAGTTCCTGACCGATGCATCGGCGCAGACGCTGGCTGACAGAAGCTCAAGCTTGGTAAGCGAAGAATAGTAAAATATGCCTTCCGGCAGCTGCTCAAAGAACTCCCTGGCATGGGGCTCGCCCATCAGGTAGTCCACGAACACGTCTGTGTCAATCAGGAGCTTCTTTGCCATAGTCGTTCGTTTTTGGTTTGAACCTTTTTTTCTAAAAGGGTCGTTCTAGCGCCTTTTGGGCTCCCCCCTGAGCAGCCGGTTTACAAGGGGTGTCTTCTCCTCAGCCCTCTTCCAGAGCCCGAATGCCTTGCTGAGCAGGTCCTTGTCTATCCTCCTGAGCATGACTTCCTCGCCCTCCTTGACGAACAGGATTGTATCTCCTACGTTGATGTTGGCAAGCTCCCTGACCTCCCTTGGCACAGTTACCTGGTAGTTTCGCGTTACTTTTGAGACAGCCATTTTCGTTTTTGGATTGAACCCCAAGTCGTTGCGACGACTGGGCCCAATCGACCGCTGTCGATTTGGGCTTTTCGCAAAAGGGTCATGCCATTTCGGTTCCCTCTTTTTTCTCGTCGGTGAATAAATTGTTCCCTTTTGGAATAGCCCTGAAACATTCAAATCTACTAGGAAATATTAGTAATAACTACTATAAATTTCTTTCGTTTCGGCAGTCGTTTTTTGGATTGAACCTTTTCGCAAAAGGGTCATGCGGGGAGGCGGATTCGAACCGCCGAAGGCACTAAGCCAGCAGGTCCTAGGCCTGCCCCGGTTGGCCGCTGCGGCATCCCCGCGCTTTTGAGTCGAGAAAGCAGGGAGCTATAAAGGCAACTGCAGCGCAATTGCTGCAGCTTCTGCCGTTCCATGGTTTCCCTGCGGGCCTAGGGGCTGTCCCTATTATAAAAAAGTTATCATCAGCCCGGCTTTAGCGCAATTTCAGCTAATAAGCAGTTCCTACTAGGGCTTTTGCAAA
Organism: Candidatus Woesearchaeota archaeon; assembly: GCA_023269295.1. Taxonomy (GTDB): domain Archaea; phylum Nanobdellota; class Nanobdellia; order Woesearchaeales; family UBA10216; genus UBA10216. Next base: position 2,321 of record JAHFTU010000120.1, read on the forward strand.
CTTCACTAATGCATATTCCTATATACGTTTTTGGCTATTTTTCTTCGGATTTATATTTTGCAGTTCCGAAAACTTTATAAAGTAGCTATCCCCCATTACCTGTTCTCAGCTGGCTTGACGGCCGGGCAGTATCGCGAGGTATGCGGTGCTGCTTAGCAAGGGTGATGCTGGCATGGAAGATAGAGTAAATACAATAACAACAGTAAGCAAAGTCCAAAAACAGGTGCAGAAGGCAACTATCCGGCAACTATATTATAGCAATAACCCGAAAATCCGGATCAAAGGGCCAAACAAAACCTTTATATATACCCTGCAATTTTGGACTTGCAAAGAGGCAGCAAAAGCTGTTTCGCAGCAATTATGATGAGAGAAATCACAACATGGAGGTGTTGAGAGTGAAGCTACGCAAGACTATCAGTAAGATATTGGCTTTAGGCACAGGCGCAGTTATGGTTGGTGCTACGATTTTGAGCGCAACCGCAGCTGCAGACCTCAA
>JAHFTU010000075.1 GCA_023269295.1 Candidatus Woesearchaeota archaeon
ATTGTCATGTATGTCGTTGACACCGATGTATCAATAGATTATATGAAAGGCATTGCTTCTGCAGTAAATCTTATAAACTCCCTGGAAGACGCTTACCTTACAACAATAACAATTGCCGAGCTATCTTTCGGCGCCTACAACTCTCCCAAGACTGCCAAACATTTACCTGTGCTTTTTAATTACGTCAAAGGCTTCGCCAGATTGACGCCACAATTATGGGATGCCATCAGATTCGGCAAAATCAAGGCAGAATTGACAAAAAAGAGAGTTATAATTGCGGATGCTGATATCCTTAATGCATCAATAGCGTTATCTTACGATTTCACATTCATAACGAGAAATGTCAAGCATTACAGCCGAATAAGGGGATTGAAATTAATGAGTCCTGCTTAATCCACAAACTCAATGCCAAGCTCATGCTCCATTTCTTTCTTGGCTTCCACGATTCTCTTCGCGCCGGTAATCTGGCTTGACTTGACGCCTGTGACTATGAGCATTGCTCTTACTGTTCGTGCGAGGTCCTCGTAAATCTGAGCGCCCCAGATGACCTTGGCGTCCTGGTCAAGCCGCTGGCTCACGGTCTCAACAACTTTCCTTGCTTCCTCAAGCGTCATGTCAGGCCCGCCTGAAATGTTAATCAGGGCGCCAGTAGCGCCGGAAGTGTCAACGTCAAGCAGCGGGTTGTTGATTGCTTTTTCCACAGCCTCAACAGCCCTGTTCTCAGAGTCGCTCTCGCCAACGCCAATCAGCGCAACACCTCCTCCTCCCATAACTGCACGGATGTCAGCAAAATCAAGATTTATCAGGCCTGGCTTTGTAACGAGCTCAGCAATTCCCTTTACAGCGTTTGTGAGAATTTCGTCAGCAACCTTGAAAGCAGTAAGCAGCGGAAGGTCCGGAGCAAGCTCAAGCAGCTTGTTGTTCGGGATAACAATGAGAGTATCAGTAACTGCCTCAAGCCTCTCCAGGCCGCCAATAGCATTGTCATATCTCCTGTTGCCTTCCATTGAGAAAGGCAGCGTAACCACCCCAACAACCAACGCTCCAAGCTTTTTAGCAACATCAGCGACAACAGGCGCAGAGCCAGTGCCCGTTCCCCCGCCCAGGCCGCATGTGACAAATACCATGTCAGCCCCTGTCAATGCCTCCTTGATGTCGCGCTCAGTCTCTTTCGCGGCTTCCTCGCCAATCTTCGGGTCAGAGCCAGCCCCCAGGCCATGGGTGAGCTCCTTGCCAATCAGGATTTTCCTGTCTGAAGTTGTGTAAAGCAAGTCCTGAGCGTCAGTGTTGATTGCGATTGTCTCAGCGCCAACAACGCCAACCTCAGAAATCCTTGTTACGGTGTTATTGCCAGCTCCCCCGCACCCTACAACCTTTATTGTGGCGCGGTGCTTTGAAAGAAGCTGCTCAAGCTCGGCGTCAGCGGCATTTGTCTTGCTCAGTGAGCGCACAGTATCCTTTGTCGAAAGCACAACACTACCCATAAAAAGCCCCTCTCACAAACTCACACGCAAACAATAAATTATTCTTCAATTATTTCTCCCTGAAAACACTTCTTCCAAGCCCCTTACTACTATTTATATTTTATCGTTCCAGAAAAATAACGCAAAAAGTGCTTTTGTTTTATTGAGTGACGAAATTATGCTTAAGAAAAATAAATTTCTGCCGCTTCTAATTTGGTTTTGCATCCGTCGCTGCTGCAAGGCCTGCTGATTGCACATTGCTTTTTTCCTTTGGAGTTGCCTTGACAGTGAAAGAAACAGAACTGAGGCCTGAAATTGTTGACTTCAGCTTCTCCTCAAGGTCCTTCTTCATTGCTTCAGGGGCTTCCTGCGGGAACTCCAGCGTGAGATTGCCGTCAGCAACCGAGACGCTTACAGCATTGGCGTTTATGCCTATCAGGCGAAGCACTGCCTTTACTTTCTCTGAAAGATCAGCCACAACCCTCTTCACAAAAACAGTGTACTCAAGGTCCCTGCCCGAAAGCGGGTGGTTAAAGTCAACTATGGTTCTGCCGCCAGTGACTGCCTTCACAGTACCGACAATGCCGTCAATGTTAACCTGCATGCCAGGGAAAGGTGTCATGTTCTGCTGCCTGAACTTTGCAGTTGAGACGAGCTGTATGAGCTTGCCGTTCTTCCTGCCAAAGCCCTCATCAGTTGGAATCTTGAAAATGTAATTTTTCCCTGTCTCTTTCCCAACGAGCTGCTTGTCAAGCCCGGCAAGGAGGTGCCTCTTCCCGACGCAGATGACAGCAGACTCGTACGCCATGTGCTCGTCAAAAATGCCGGCCTGCTTTGCAGTCTCTGCGGAAGTTGTGTCAAAAACCTCTCCGCTGTCAGCGGCCTTGCCAGTGTAATCAAGCTCGATAAAGTCGTTTTCCTTAATTGCTTCCATGAAGAAAATGAGAAAGCAAGGGATTTAAAAAAGTTCTTGTTTTTTTTATGTTGCAGTTAGGCTTAATTCCTGCCAAAGTACGCCTCTAATTTTGGCGTACGCAGCCTTGTTTCCTTTGGCTGTGGAAGGTTTAGCTGTGCGGCTACAAATGTCATGCCCTCCATCACTTGCAGTGAGTTACGTGACAAAAAATCGAAAAAACTGCGCTCTTCCCTGTTGGCGCCCAGCAGCTTTGCCACATCATGATAAGCTTTCTGCGCATCAGCAGCTTCCTCCTGCCTATACACGCCTCCAAAGAACAAGCCGCCGTGGAAAAGCGCCAAATCACCAGCGTGAATCTGCCCTAATATGGCATCGAAGTAATAGTTGCCAAGAAGAGCTGCAAACTTTGCTCTTTCAGTCTGATACCTGCCATACATGGCATCCTTCTGCGTAAATGCCGCCAGTAAAATAGCTACATAACCTCTGAGGCCGATAACGAGCCTCGGACCGCCCTGGCTTGCCATCTCTTTGACAAGGCCGCTTTCCTTGAAACCAGTATCGACTGCCTCTTCAATCTGGGAATAGAGATAGTCCTGTGCAATGTGAGGTTCGGCAGCCATACCAATCCGAATTTATGATTCTCGGAACTTAAATAGTTTGCACATATACCAAATTTACAAAATCAACATGTTCTGCAGAATTTCTTTACAGCAGTAACAACTTTCCCAACAACTTTTTCCGGAGTTGTCCTTGTGGTGTCAATGACCAGGTCGTACTGCTTTTCATCGTAAGGGTTAAGGTTGTAGTATTTCTTGTACCGCAGCTCTTCGCTTTTTCTTCTCTTTTTTATTGCTGCCAGCGTGGCTGCAGGGGTCGTGCTCTCCTTCTCCACTTTCCTGCCCTCTTTCTTCTTCCTTATGTCGCTGAAAATCCTTTTTGCCGCTTCCCTGTCATCAACTTCAAGAAAAACCTTGAAAGAATCCGGAATGAAGTGGTAAGCAAGCCGTGAGTCCATGACAAAGTCATCCTCTCTTTTGCCGAGCTCTGTCGTCCTTTTGTCAAGCTCCTGGTCTATCGAGTGGTCTTTCTCAGCAGCCCTGCCCAACTCCAGCAGCGATAGCCCCCTCTTCCCAGCAATCTCCCTCATGAAGTCGCCTGCAGAGTAATGCCTGAAGCCGAGCTCCTTGGCAACAAGCTTTGCAACCGTGCTCTTTCCAGAGCCGGGAACGCCTGAGAGTGTTATTATCATGCTGCTATTACCAGAATAAGGACTTTTTAAAAGTATTGCATGACCTTCTTTTCTAAAGAAGGTCAATCAAGAAAAGAGGGGAATCTAGTCCTTTTCCATAAGTATCTCAACAATCTTGGCGTAGGCAGGCCTTGTGATGAAGACGCCAACGCTCATGCCGATGATTGTCGTGAGGGCAAAGCCCTTAAGCATGCCAGCGCCTATCGCGAACAGGGGAAGCATTGCAACAAGGACAGTGAAGTAGGCGCCGAAGATGACTGAAAAAGCTGACTTGAACTTTTCCTTCCATGACAGGATTCTTCCGTGGCCGCCTTTCAGGGCCTCGTCAGTGATAATTATCTGGTCATTGACGCCAGTGCCTACAGTGGCTATGATGCCTGCTATTGCGGCAAGGTCAATGGTCCAGCTCAGGAATGGAAGTATTGAAGCAAAGCCGAGTATTATGAATATTTCAAACAGGCCTGTAAACATTATCGGTATTGCTATCTGGAGCTTCCTGTAAGCAATGCCAAGGATAATCACAACAAACAGAATTGCAATGAACCCTGTCTTTAAGGCGTTCCTGAGGAACTGCTCGCCCAGTATTGGCGAGATGGTGTCTGTCCTCACAACCTCAAGCTTGACAGGCAGAGAGCCGGTTACGAGTATTGTCTGGAGCCTCTTCATTTTCAGCACTGCGTCACTTGTGGCAGATTTCCTGCTTGAGCCCGAGCCACTGCCTGATATCCTGACTGAAGTTACAGCGCTTCCCTTGAGTTCCTGCCCAATCTGGAGCGTGTCAACAAGCTCGTCATCAAGGTAAAGGTCCAGCGGCTGGCTCAGGTAGTCATTAACAACACTAAGCTTTGCAGTTGCGGCAGCCTGCCTTGCAGCCGCCTCCTGGCTCAAGGTTATTGTAAAGTAGAACCTGCATGATGTTCCACTCGAGGAGCTCTGGAAGCACCCGCCTCCCTGCACGTCAATGCCAGAGCATGTTGCGCTCCTGCACACGTCAATAATCTGGCTGCCGGTAAAAACACTCTGGTTTGCAATCTTGGCCTCAAACTTGCCCTGCTTTGCAATGAGGTCCTTAACTTCATTCTCATTGGCGCCGGCAACTTCTACCATGATGAACTGGTTGCCGGAAAGGTCGGAAGCGTCCCTCACGACGATGTCGCTGAGCCCGAAAAGGTTCAGGCGCTTGTTCATGTTGGCAATAAGAAGCTCAAGGTCGCCCTTCACAAGCTTTTTTTCAGGCTTGAGCATGACCCTTGTCCCGCCCTGAAGGTCCAGGCCGAGGCGCAGGTTAGTCTTCGGAGCATTGGCAACCTTCAGCCCGAGGTCTTCAACTCCGATAATCTCTTCAACAGTCTTGTTAACAAGCGTTTTCCTTGTTTCATTTGCAGTGGCATTAATCACAACAGTTATGTTTTTCTCCTCCTGCTCCGGCAGCACCCTGACATCAATCTGCGGCTTTACAATGAGGAGGTAGGAGCCCTTGTTTGTTTCAATGCTGATGCTCTGATTTACCTTGAGGCCTGAAACAGAGCTTGCGTAATCTGGAAGCGTCCTTATCCTGGTGCCGTCAATATTTTCTATGACTTCCTTTGACTTCAGCGAGGTGTCGCCCTCTGCGGTGTGAATGCCTGCCTCAAATGCCGCGCTGCCCTTTTCAACTGAGCTGACCACAACGCCCTCCCTGCCAAGGGAGAAAGGAATGCCTGTCGAGGCGATTGATATAAGTACCGCAACTATTGCGATTATGACCCTCGGGTCAGTCACTATCCTCCTGAGCTTGCTTTTAGCCGCCATATCAGACTACTCCTTTCTTTTCAAGATACCATCTCAACAGGCCGGCATTGGTCAGCCACGTGTGGATGATGTCAAAAATCATGCCTGCGCTAAGTATGAACATTATCTGCTTGATTGTCTCTGCCTCGGCAAAGAAATAACCTGCAATGACTGCGCCAAATGCAGTAAGGCTCATGAGGACGCCAGTCCTGACAGCTGACCTCACCCTCTCGTTAAGCCTTGCCTCTGTCCCCTTAAGCGCCCTTACAGTAAGCAGGATGTCGGTGTCAACAGAATAGCCCACCAGCATCAGGAAGGCCGCAAGCCCGGCAGCAGACACGTGCATGCCGCTGACTGTAACAACAGCCAGCGTGCAGAGTATGTCAACAAATGCTGTCCAGACAACAAACATGCCAGGAAGCCACAGCCACTTTCCGGACACAAACTTGAAGTAAACAAACACAGTAAGCGCCATGAAAACAAACGCGAAAATCATTCCCCTGACAAGCTGGTTGAAAAAGCTGCTTCCAAGCGAGGCGCCAACCTTCTGCACAGTGAACTCTTTCTTGTCAACGCCAATCTTGCTGCTCGTGAAATCCATCAGGGCATTTATGTCTTTTTCTGATTGCATTGCCCCCTCAACTACAATGCCCGTGCTCTTGCCAAGCTGGGTAACCCTCCTCACGCTGGCGTCAGCATCAGGAAAGCGGTGCACAAGCTCTGACTCAAGCCCCACCTCATCGCTGAAGCTGGTAACAGCAATAATGCTGACACCGCCGCTTAGCGAGATGTCCCTCTTAAAGAAACTGCCAGTCCGTGAGTAAGATGTGAGAAGAATTGCCACTGCGATGATTATCACGATTGCCGGGATTACGAGCAGCTTCTTGTAGTGGTTGTCATAGATGTTAATTGCCTGGCCCTTGAATCCTGAATACTCGCTGCCCTCATTGCGGCCGCG
>JAHFTU010000121.1 GCA_023269295.1 Candidatus Woesearchaeota archaeon
TAGGGTTTGTTCCGTTCTCTATGTCAGAGACCAGCTTTTTCCCGAGCTGGACAATCCTTTCTTTTGCTGCGGATTTTTCTTTAGTGGTCATTTTAGTCACTTGAGCTTCTTTTGCTCTTCCTTCTTCTTTTTGGGCGCTTTGGATGATGGCTTTTCATCGTCCTCATCATCAGCGCTGTCATGCTTTGTAGGGAGGCGCATCTCCTCATCAATTTCGGGAATCCTGACTTCAAGCTGCGCCTGTATCTCTTCTTTCCTGAGGGTTGAGTTGAGCTTGTCAAGCAGCGGTGTTTTTGCAACTCCAGTGAGTGCCACAAGCGACTCAGCGATTTCAGGGATGTATGCCTCAAAAAGGTTTGCCCGGTCAAGCTGCCGCTGCGCGTGGTGCTTCTTGTTGACGTAAATTGAAAGCTTCCTGCCGCACTCCTGAACTGCGAGCTTAATTTCCTTCATTATCTCAGGATAGTGGGCCAATGCCTCTTTGGCTTCTGACGTGAAAGGCACCCAGACCGATGCCATGTGCACAAGCACGACTGCAGGCCCGACTGGCACGCTGTTTCCTGACTGTTGTAATCCATATGATTTCCAGTTTGTCTCTGTGATTGCCTCTGTGATGCCGCATGCGCCCTGCTGGTAAAGCAGAGGCACCTTGTTTGCAAACCTTAGGACAGTGACTGCCTGGTCTCCTGGAAGCTGGCCCCCGTATGCTATGCCGCACTCTATCTGGAAGGGGTTTCCCCTGTAAACTGATGGTGGCCTTGTGGTTGAGCAGTAGAATTCTGCCGCTATCTCCTTTTTGAGGCCTTTCTCAATAAGCTCTTCACCGATTGGCGATATGCAGTCTGTTGGAGGTGAGATTATTTTTGTGTTCTTTATTCCTGCAATGAGCTTTTCAGAGTGCTCCCTTGTGAGCTCAGTTGGCTTCTGGCTCGGAAGGAGTGCAGCATTTTCGCAGATTTCCTTTGCAGTTTCTGCTCCAACTCTGGAGAATTCGTTCATCAGGAATGACTGAAGCGTCCTGCTTGTTGTTGCGGCGAGCAGCCTCATCAGCAGACCGATTTCAACCCCGTAAGGGTGCGGCTTTATCTCCCTTGGCAGCGGCGGGAGCTTCTCTGTTGCCCTTGAGTAGATGAACTGCTCGGCTTTCGGAGAGGTGTAGATTATTGTTGTATGGGGATTGACAATGGCTGTCTGCTTGAGGTACTCGTCTACTGATTGCATGCCTTTCTGGTAAGTGGCTTCAAGCTCCATCTCTATCTTTGTGCCGTGCTCAGCCTTCCACGTTATTTCTTCCTCTTTCACGATTTGCGGCGTGTTTTTCTCAACGTCAATCCTGAGCTCGTAGTAATGTGCTGGCTTTTTTGGCGAGATTCTGGAGACAATTTTGGCTGGCTTCCCAGTGGTTAGCTGCGCGTACAGGATTGCTGCGCTGATGCCAAGCCCCTGCTGCCCCCTTGACTGGGCGAGCTTGTGGAACTTGCTTCCGTAAAGCAGCCTTGCGAAGACCTGCGGTATCTGGTTCTTGACAATGCCAGGCCCGTTGTCCTCTACCACAAGGTGGAACCTGTCCTCGCTGAGCTCGGTGAGGGAAATTGTTATCTGCGGCAGCACCCTTGCCTCTTCGCAGGCATCAAGAGAATTATCAACTGCCTCTTTCACTGCAGTCAGCAGGGCTTTTCTTTTGTTGTCAAAGCCAAGCAGGTGCCTGTTTTTTTCAAAGAATTCTGCAATTGAGATTGACCTTTGCCTTAGTGCCAGCTCCTCGGCCTTTGCTTCAGTGTCAATGCCTTTGTTTTCTGCCATCTTTGCCATCTTGCTTACTCAAACTGGCTTATCGCCCTTTTTCTCTTGATTTCCTTTCTTTGCTTCTCAAGCCAGCGGTAGACGCCTGAATGCTGGCTTCCGCCCAGAAGCTTTTCTATAGCGCGCTTGCATGTTGTCACGCCTTCAATCTCGCCAATGATCGTGATTGTCTTGCCGTAAACAGACACGTGGCATTCAGTCAACTCTTCAATTATTTTTCGTGCCTTGCCCTCTGCACCGATTACCCTGCCCCTGACCCTTATCTCGTGCTTCCTGGTCCTGGCATAATCCTCAATGTCTATCTGCTCAGTGGCATAGTCCTGTCGCAGCAGCAGCTTTGCAAGCTCGGGGTTAAAGCCCCTTCCGATTGCGGTGATTACCTCACGGGCCGTGTACAGGCCCAGCGCGTCATCGCTGGTTATGAACACGTCTCCCTCTGCCGAGTCAATCTGGAGCTTGGTTCCTGTGGCATCCTCTATTTCCTTCTTGACATTCCCGCCTTTTCCAATTACAACAGCGACCCTTGCCAGTGGAATCTTCAGTTCGTATGAATACTCGGCCATGAGTTTCGGAACGAGGCGGTGTTTTAAATATCTTTACAATTTCATAATTTGACAGTTTGCCAGAAAACTTGCTATTACCTTTCCTGTTTTGATGACTGCAGCCTTTTTTCGCTGATCTGCTTGAGCTGGACAAAGAAGTACTCAAGGCAGTCAACCGCGCAGAATGTTGCCCTCTTCTTCAGGTCTTTCGGCCCGAATATCAGGGTGTACTCGTGGTTTAGGCTAAGGTTCACGGTGTTTCCGCACGTCGCGCACACCCTTGTCTGGGAATCGTTTACTTCCTTTATCCTGTTGTTGACAACCTGCTTTATGGTTGTCCCGCCGCCAAACAAGTCTCTCTGAAGGTCTACCAGCTCTTCGTAGTTGAGCATAGCTACGATTTCACTCAC
>JAHFTU010000076.1 GCA_023269295.1 Candidatus Woesearchaeota archaeon
ACAGGCACACTGCAGTTGTGAAGGAGCTCAAGGCAAAGCGCGAGGAAGCAAATAAGCTGCTAAAGGGAATCAGCGAGGAGCTTGGGAAAGCCGCAGACGCTGAAAAGGAGGCGGTAAGCAGGCTTTCAAAGGGCAAGAATATTGGTGTCCGGAGGAAATCTGCGAGCCAGCTCGTTGCAGAGATGGCAGCGATTGAGCTTAAGATTGAAACCGAGGTAATGCCTTTTGAAAAAGAAAAGCAGTTGATGAAGATTAGCAAGGAAAAGAAGAAGCAGCTTGAGTCCATCAAGCAGTTTTCCGAGGCAAGCAGGTCGCACCGCGAGCTTTTTGCAAAGTTCTCCGATATCAGGAAGCAGTCAAACGCTTTTCACAAGGAGCTGCAGCAGCACGCTGCCGAGAGCCAGAAGATGCACGAGGAAATGATCAAGCTTATCCCGAAGCTAAAGGAGTTGCGCGAGCGAAAAAAATCGCTGCTTGGGCAGCTTGGCAGGGCAAAAGGCGAATACGCCTCTGCAAGTTCATCACTTGGCCAGACGCTTCACGAACTTTATGAAGTGAAGGGAAAGATTGACACCGCTGCTGCCAATAGGCGAAAGGCGGACATTGAGCAAAAGGAAGCCCAGCTCACAGACAAGCTCAAGAGCGGCAAGAAGCTGACCGCAAGGGACTTGATGATGCTGCGGGGCTAAGTGCTAAGTGCTCACGATACCTTTAAATAGACCCCCTTTTTCTCATTTGAATAACCTGTGATTTATGACGGCGGCTTTCGCCCGAATGAGGTAGCCTTTTCCTATTTGCTACCATTGAACGATTGAATTGGAAATATTGAATTAAACTTTGTGAAGGTGATGTTGGATGGCTGATAACGCGTTGAGTAACCGGGCTTTGGAAGCTGTTGAGCTTGCAAGGACCACTGGAAAGATTAAGAAGGGCACCAATGAGGTTACCAAGGCAATTGAGCGCGGCACTGCAAAGCTCGTGCTGGTTGCCAAGGACGTCAGCCCTCCCGAAGTAGTCATGCACCTCCCGCTCCTTGGAAAGGAGAAGGGCGTTCCTGTTGTTGAAGTTCCTAGCAAGGAAGAGCTCGGCGCTGCTGCTGGCCTGAGTGTTCCGGCTGTTAGCGTTGCAGTCGTGCAGGAAGGCGAGGCCAAGGCAATCATCAAAGAGATTGCCGAGGAGTTCAAGTCACAGTAGATTAAAGTAAATTAAGTTGAACGGTCGATTAAAAGATGGCTAAAAAGGACGAGAAGGAAGGCGCGCCTCAGGCAGCTCATGCAGCAACAGCAGCAGCCGGGAAAAAACCAGCGCAACCGCAAGCAGCTCCTCCAGTCAAGGAAGAGGTAAAGGGCGCAGTTTTCTTTACCTTGGCAGTCCCTGCAAGGGTTGAGGAGATTGTTGGCCGCACCGGAACAAGGGGCGAAGCCACCCAAATAAGATGCAAGGTCCTCGAGGGAAGGGATGCCAGCAAGGTCCTGAGGAGAAATGTCAAAGGTCCTATCCAGATTGGTGACGTGCTCATGCTGAGGGAAACAGAGATAGAGGCCCGCCCATTGAACCAGGGAAGGAAGTGACCTTTTTAGAAAACCAAGTCGACGTAAGTCGACTGGTCCCGTCGTCCTAGACGACGTGGAAATGTCAATCAAAAACTAAAAAGCAACAAGACTATGTCAAAGTGCAGCTTCTGCGGGAATGAGATTGAGAAAGGCACCGGCATGATTTTTGTGCAAAAGATAGGCAAGGTGCTGCATTTCTGCTCTTCAAAGTGCGAGAACAATGTTGAGCTTGGCAGGAAGCCCAAGAACACAAGATGGACCCAGGAGTTCAAGAAGCAGAAGGGCAAGCTTTCCGCAGACGCCGAGAGGGAAGCTCTCCAGCGCGAGGCTGAGGGAAGCGGCGAGACCATTAAGCAGAAAGCAGGGCTCTCAGGCGCGGCTGCGAAGAAGCTTAAAGGCGGCGCATGACCCTTTTAAAAAAAGGTTCAAATCGTGCTTTTGCATGATTGAACCCCGTCGCCGAAAGCGACGCTGGTTCAATCCAAAAACTTCGTTTCTTTATTTGCCCTGTTTCCTAATTCTCGCAACGAAAAACCTTAAATAGTTGTAGTAAAGTATTTTTGCTCATGATTGAGCGAACTTTAGTGCTGCTGAAGCCCGATGCTGTGCAGAGGGCTGTGATGGGAAGGATTCTTTCCAGGTTTGAGGACGCCGGGTTCAAGGTTGTTGGCATGAAGCTGGTCTGGGTGGACAAGAAGTTTGCCCTGAAGCACTACACAGAGGAGCTCGCCAAGAGGGCGGGTGCTCACGTGAGGGAGATGATTGCGGAATTCTTGACCACAGGCCCTGTTGTTGCCATGGTGGTTGAGGGCGTCAACGCGATTGAGAACGTGAGGAAAATGGTCGGCTCTACCGAGCCCAAAGCCGCTGCCCCAGGCACGATAAGGGGGGACTTCAGCCACATGAGCTATGGCTATGCTGACTCCAAGAAGGTTCCAGTAAAGAATTTAGTGCATGCCTCCTCAAGCAAGCAGGATGCAGCTGCAGAAATCAAGCTGTGGTTCACTGCAAAAGAGCTTCACTCCTACAAGACCGTCCACGACGCGCACCTCCTCTGATTTTTATGAATATCGTCTTGCTTGGCCCGCCGGGCGTTGGAAAAGGAACAGTGGCAGCAGTCCTGTCAGGCAAATACGGGGTTCCGCACATTTCTACAGGCAACATGCTGAGGGAAGCCATTGCAAAGGGCACTGAACTAGGCAGGCAGGCAAAGGAGTTTGTTGATGCTGGCAAGCTTGTCCCTGACGAGCTTGTTACAAAGATGGTGAGGGAGAGGGTTGCACAGCCCGCCAGCAAAAAAGGATTTATTCTTGATGGCTACCCCCGAACTTCTGCCCAGGCTCGGGCACTGCAGGAATTTGCAGCTGTTGACGCTGTCCTTGACTTTACTGCGCCTTTCAAGACTATTGTTGAGCGCATTTCAGGAAGGAGGACGTGCAGGAAGTGCAGCGCAACGTTCCACATCAAATATTCGCCTCCAAAGAAAGAAGGCATCTGTGACAAGTGCGGTGGGGACCTTTACCAGCGCTCTGACGAGAAGCCTGGCATCATCACCGAGCGCCTCAAGGTCTACGAGCAACAGAACAAGCCGCTCATCGACTACTACCGCAACGAGGAGCTCCTAAGCGAGATTGATGCGAGCTACCACATCACGGAGATTGAGAAGATAGTTAAGCAGTGCGATGAAGTTCTGAAGAATATCAAGTCCTAGCAGTTGTGCGAAGCTGCGCAGGATTGTTTATTGTTTCGTGCAATAAAGCAGGAAGTATGGTGCTTTTCCAGTTGTGCCTAATTCTGTTCCTTTTGGGACTGTTAAGTGGATTATGTCTATTGCAGGGCTTGAGTTTTTGAATGCCGAAATTTTAAGCTCTTCTTTTGGGATATTGTCCATACTTCGGGGCCACATTGTTGTGAATACTGCAAAGCCCCCTGGCTTCAGGATTCTGTGCTGTTCGTTAAGGAACTCTGCAATCCTTTCTTGTGATTGCCAATAAGTAGGTGCAACAAAATCTCTCGAAACAACCATGTCAAAGCTGTCGTTTGGAAAAGTAGTTTTGGCAGCGTCCATTACATTTGCGTAAAGTCCATTGGATTTGCAAAAGTTCACAGCTCTCACATCAAGGTCAATTCCACGTATATTCCTGTAGCCAGCCGCCTCAATTATTTTCATCCCGAGGCCATACGATGACGCAGCGTAAAGAATGCTGGCGCCTTTATTGTCGCCGAGAAGCGTCCTCACAGCGTACAGTGCAGGCAATTGGGTTCCGGGTATTGTGGAATCAACAAAATCGTCGTTGCCAAGGATTCTTGCAAGGTTTCCATTGCCAAGCAGCCTCACGCTTAAAGGCCTGGCGCCTCGAAGTGCCTTCATATATGCTTGCACATCTGCCGAATCAATAACGCTGTCTAGTGTTGCCATTTGAACTACTGAAGAAAGCACCGCCCCTTTTTAAATGTTATTATTTTAGTTACTATGAAGTGACACTGCTCTTGAAACAAGAATATGACTTTTACAATTATTTTAAGTGAATATGAAATTCAGTTGCAGCAGTTGGTCACCAATTCGGATTTATTGTGCAAGTTGAAATCAGTAACCTTTAAAAACGCCTTCTAAATTGCTGTTTCTATGGCGATGGATGAGAAGGTTGTTGACAAGATTGTGAAGCTTAGCAGGGATCCGGTTCATATCAGGAACATCTGCACTTCTGCGCACATTGACCACGGCAAGACTACTTTTTCGGACAACCTGATTGCCGGCGCTGGCATGATGAGCCAGGAAACTGCAGGCAGGCAGCTTGTTCTTGATTTCAGGGCTGATGAGCAGGCCCGTGGCATTACGATTGATGCTGCTAATGTTTCCATGGTTCACAACCTTGAAGGCGCTGACTACCTTATCAACCTCATTGACACCCCAGGCCACGTTGATTTTGGCGGTGACGTTACGAGGGCTATGCGAGCTGTTGATGGCACAATTCTTCTCGTTGATTCTGTTGAGAGCGTTATGCCCCAGACAGAGACAGTCCTCAGGCAGGCTTTGAGGGAGAGGGTTAAGCCGTGCCTTTTCATTAATAAGGTTGACCGCCTTCTCAGGGAGCTGAAGCTGACTCCGGATAAGATGCAGGAGCGGTTCCTCAAGATAATAACGCATGTTAACAAGCTCATCAGCGGCTTGGCAGAGACTGAGTACAAGGAGAAATGGCAGGTTGACGTCAATAACGGCTCGGTCTGCTTTGGCTCTGCATACCACCGCTGGGCTCTTTCTGTTCCTTACATGAAAGCATCCGGCCTGAGCTTTAAGGACGTTATAGAAACCTATTCTGACGAGCAGGGCCAGGAAGATAGAATCAAGGAGCTTGCCAAGAAGGCGCCTCTGCACAAGGTTGTCCTTAACATGTCTGTGCACCATCATCCTAATCCGAAGCAGGCACAGGCTTACCGCATTCCGAAGCTGTGGCACGGCGATGTTGAGAGCGAGTCAGGCAAGTCGCTTATCAGCTGCGACCCAAATGGGCCTGTTGTTTTTGTCTGCACGAAAATTGTCATTGACAAGAATGCGGGCGAGGTTGCCGTGGGCAGGCTTTTTTCTGGCACTGTCAGGCAGGGCCAGGACCTTTTCCTTATTGGCGGGAAGAAGCAAGTCAGGGCTCAGCAGGTTTTTGTTTCTAACGGCCCTAAGAGGGAGCAGGTTGGTGAGATTGCTTCTGGCAACGTCATAGGCCTTGTCGGCTTGAGGGGTGTTTTTTCAGGCGAGACAGCCAGTTCTGACCCAAGCATTGAGCCGTTTGAGGCTATCAAGCACATTTTCGAGCCTGTTGTTACCAAGGCAATTGAGGCAAAGCGGCCGAGCGACCTTCCGAAGCTTGTTGAGGTGCTGCGCCAGGTTAGCAAGGAGGACCCGACTATTGTCGTTGAGATTAACGAAGAAACCGGCGAGAATCTTATCAGCGGCATGGGTGAGCTTCACCTTGAGGTTATTGAGAACAGGATTCTCACTGAGAAGGGCGTTGAGATAAAGACTTCCCAGCCGATTGTTGTTTTCAGGGAAACTATTACAAAGCCTTCCGGGGAATTTGAAGGCAAGAGCCCAAACAAGCACAACAAGTTCTACATGAAGGTTGAGCCCATGCCTGAGAAGTATCTTGAGCTCATAAGGCGAAATGACATACCTTCTACCATGCGCGCCAAGAAAAAGGAAGAGGAAGTGTGGACTAAGCTTGAGGCTGCCGGGATGGAGAGCAAGCAGACAAGGAAGCTGAGGGATATTTTCAACGGGAACATGTTTTTTGACGTTACCAAGGGCCAGGTTTACGGCGGCGAGGTCATCGAAATGGTCATGGATGCTTTTGAGGATGTCATGAAGTTTGGCCCGATTGCAAGGGAGCCGTGCGTTAAGGTGATTGCTTACCTTGCGGACATGAAGCTCCATGAGGATGCAATTCACCGTGGCCCTGCGCAGGTTCTTCCTGCGGTGAGGGAGTCACTCAGGGGTGCGATGCTGAATGCTGTGCCTGCGATTTTTGAGCCCATTCAGGTAATGCAGGTTGATGCGCCTGTTGCTTACATGGGTGCCATTTCAAAGCTTATCCAGAATCGTCGGGGCCAGCTTTTGGAAATGACGCAGGAGGGCGAGATGATTACTGTGAAGGCAAAGCTTCCTGTTGCCGAGACATTCGGGCTTACGTCTGATTTGCGCTCAGCCACCGAAGGCAG